>JAESSV010000147.1 GCA_016763895.1 Magnetovibrio sp.
GCCAAGGCGACCGAAGAAATCAGCGCCCAGATCAGCGACATCCAAGGGGCCACAAACACCGCCGTGGATGCCATTGGATCGATTGGTGGGACCATCAATCAGCTCAATGAAATTTCTTCTGCTATTGCGGCGGCGGTCGAAGAACAAGGGGCTGCAACTCAGGAAATTGCCCGCAATGTTGAACAAGCGGCGAACGGCACAACAGAAGTGTCTTCGAATATCTCGGGCGTGCAACAAGCCGCCGGAGAAACCGGGGCAAGCGCGGGTGATATGTTGGGGGCCGCGACGGAACTGTCTCAGCAATCTGAACTTTTGCGATCCGAAGTGGACAAGTTCCTGGCCTACATCCGCAAAGGCTAAGCATCGCAAACGCACCAAAATAAAACCCGGCCCATCGCGCATCAAACGCGGTTGGCCGGGTTTTTTTGTCTGGATTTGGTGCAAATGTCCAAGGCTGGGATAGCCTTTGGACCACGATTAAATCGCGTTTTTATAGGATCAAATGGCGGAAATTCAGGTCTTAAAATAACAATCCAAATGCGCCGATGAATTCGTCGATGCTGCCCGGCAATCGGCTGTTTTTAAAGTAAAAAGCCGCATCGGGCAGGATGAACAAGATGCCAACAATGGCGAAGGCGACGTAGCCTAGTTTTTCGGCACCCGGATTATGGGGGGTGCCGCAATGTGGGCATTCGGCGTGATTGTCTTCATACTTTTTTTGGCATTTTATACAGCTGCGCAAGCTCATCGTTCTATCCACATTTTGAATAGCCACAGTCCAAACAGGTATCACAACCTTCTTGTGTGATCAGGGCCGGTTGATTGCACTTGGGACAAAATCTCATACGAGCATCGTGTGTATGGGACTTTTCACCTTCGTTCGGCGCAATATCAAGGTTCACCACCCGAGCCTGAGGCTCAGTGTCCCTGTGTTGTACTTCACCGCCCTTTAAAAATCCAGTGGCCTTCATATGACGTTCAATGACTTCACCAAGCGCCGCCAACAAAGACGGGACATATTTTCCGCCGACCCAATGTCCGCCACGGGGATCAAAGACATTTTTCAGTTCTTCGACCACGAAAGAGACATCCCCGCCGCGCCGAAACACTGCGGAAATCATCCGGCACAACGCCACGGTCCACGCATAGTGTTCCATATTTTTCGAATTGATAAAGATCTCAAACGGACGTTCACGCCCGTTGTCGTCCAGATAATCGTTCAGCGTCACATACAACGCATGCTCGCTTTCGGGCCAGTTGAGCTTATAGGTGTGGCCTTTCAAAGATTCCGGGCGTTCCAAAGGCTGAAACATTTGATGCACGGTCGAGCCAATTTCCGCCTTGGATACGGCGGGTTGTGCGGTTGGGCTATCAAATTGAAGGGTTGTTTGTTCGGGTTGGGACGTATTATGAGCCGGCTTGACTTCCAACACAGCCCCCGTCACATCGTTGGGGCGATACGTGGTGCATCCCTTAAGGCCCAAATCATAGGCTTCCATGTAGATGTCTTTGAAGTCTTCAAAGCAAATGTCTTCGGGGCAATTGATGGTTTTTGAAATCGAACTGTCGATGTGTTTTTGCACACAAGCTTGCATCACCAAATGTTCTCTGGGCGACAGCTGTTGAGAATCCACAAAGGCATCGGTCAGCGGCACATTTTCGCCAATGATTTTACGGTATAAACGATACGCATAATCCGACACTTCTTCTTCCTTGCGGGTGCCGTCGGGTTGCAACACATGGCGGGTGTATTTAAAGCTAAAGACCGGTTCCAAACCCGATGATACATTGCCCGCGAACAAAGAAATTGTCCCCGTTGGGGCTATGGATGTTAGCAAAGCGTTGCGAATGCCGTGGTCGCGGATGGCGACTTGCACGTCTGCGTCCAAGCCTTGGATCATTTCGCCTTTTAGGTATTTATCGGCCTCAAACAAAGGAAACGATCCTTTGTCTTGGGCCAATTCGACCGAGGCCATATACGCCGCCCGTTCAATGGCTTTCATCCACGTTTCGGTCAATTTTACCGCCCGCTCTGACCCATAGCGCACACCGCACATGATCAACGCATCGGCAAGCCCGGTTACACCAAGGCCGATGCGGCGTTTCGCGCGGGCTTCATTTTCTTGTTCCGCAAGCGGGAACTTAGACACATCGATGACATTGTCCATCATCCGCACGGCGGTTTTCACCAAACGCGAAAGGGCTGGAATGTCGATTTCGGCGGCTTCGGTAAACGGGTCCACGACCATCCGCGCCAAATTTACAGAGCCCAACAAGCATGCCCCGTATGGCGGCAAAGGTTGTTCGCCGCACGGATTGGTGGCCTGAATAGATTCGCAATAATTCAGGCTGTTTAAGCGATTGATGCGGTCGATAAAAATGACCCCGGGTTCGGCATAGGCAAAGGTGGCGCGCATGATATTGTCCCACAATTCCCGCGCACGAATGGTTTTATAAACCTCGCCATCAAAAACCAAATCCCAACTTTCGTCCGCTTTGACCGCAGCCATAAACGGGTCCGTTATCAAGACCGACAAGTTAAACATGCGCAGACGACCAGCTTCTTGCTTGGCCTCGACAAAAGCCTCGACGTCGGGATGGTCACAACGCATCACCCCCATCATCGCACCGCGCCGCGATCCCGCGCTCATAATGGTGCGGCACATGGCATCCCAAACATCCATAAAGCTTAAGGGACCAGAGGCATCCGCGCCGATTTTTTCTACACGAGCCCCCTTGGGACGCAGGGTCGAAAAATCATAACCAATGCCACCGCCTTGTTGCATGGTCAGCGCGGCTTCTTTGAGCTGATCAAAAATCCCCCCCATGGAATCGGGCACTTCGCCCATCACAAAGCAATTAAATAAAGTCACCCGACGATCCGCACCCGCCCCGGCAATAATGCGTCCGGCCGGCAGAAATTGAAAATTCGCCATGATTTCAAAGAAGCGTTCTTCCCAAAGGGCAGGGGTGTCTTCTTGTTCTGCCAATGTTCTTGCCACACGCCGCCAAGTGTCTTCGATGGTTTTGTCCACAGGACGACCATCCGTACCTTTTAAGCGGTATTTCATGTCCCAAATTTGTTGGGAAATGGGGGCAATTGGTATCATCGAGTTCAGCGCTCCTGCGCACGGTGCGTAAAATAAAAAATAACGTTTAAAAACCAAAACGTTGAACTTAAACGTATAACGGAAAACAGTCCGTAAGTGAAGTGCCCTAAAAAATATCATAAACCATTGAATAATAATGATTTATTTTATTAAAAGCACGTAATAGTATATAAAACAACGCCTAGACGATAACACATGTTCCGTTTATGTTCTAGTGCAAAGAGGCCGTGCTTTTTATCAATCTCGGGCATCCTACACTTCGCGCAAGATATAGCAGCAGTTTGTTATTCACAAAATTTAGGAAGTATCCACAGAGGGTGTGGGTAACCCGGTATCTCAAAAAAGCCCCCAATTTTATCCACAAGCTATCGGAGATCCGATTTGCATAGAATGGGGCTCATTGAGAAATAAGAAAGGCTTTAGGATTCAAGAAGAAGCGTCCGTTTGTGAATGTTCTTCTTGTGCAGGCGGTGGAGGGAGCGCAGCGGGATACGTGGCCCGTGCCTCGACAATGAGTTGATTGGTGGCGGTCTCTACACGCGTTTGCAATTCGGTCATAAAGGATTTGCGGTCGAGGCCGTGTTCCATGGGCGGCAAAAACTCAATGGTGATGCGACCGGGTCGTTTCAAAAAGCTGCGCCGGGGCCAAAACAGGCCTGAATTTAAGGCCACAGGAACAACGGTTGCCTCGGCCCCCTTGTACAAAGCCGCAACACCCGAATGATAGGTCCCGGGCTGTCCTGGAAAAGACCGTGTTCCTTCGGGAAAGATCACGACATTTTGCCCCAAATCTAGGCGTTGTTTTGTGCCGGAGATCATTTTTTTCAAAGCCGAGACTCCGCCTTTGCGATCAATGGCAATGGCGCCCGCGCGGCGGATGTACCAGCCATACAACGGGATCGACAACAGTTCTTGTTTCAAAATATAAGATGGATCGTTCAAGATAAGATAAAACACCCCGGTTTCCCACGCACTTTGGTGCTTACAAGCAAAAAGGCAGGGCTTGTCTGGTATATTTTCCAAGCCTTTGATTTCCCAAGACAACCCGATCAACGGTTTTAACCCGTTCAGCATCACCCAAGCCCAAGCCTTTAGCCCGTGTTGCATGACGCTGCGGGGAAAGACCAGCAACGGCAACAGCATCACCGCAAGGGTTAAGCCGCCCACAAAAAACAAAATATTGTATAAAAAAGAACGCAACGCCAACATGGCTTATTCCTTGGAAGCTTGGCCTTGGGGTGTTTGGCCTTGGGGTGCTTGGCCGTGGGGTGCTGGGCCTTGGGAAAAAACAGAAATGAAGCGATGGCGCACCCACGCCATGAGAAACTTGTTATATTCGCCCACGATCAACCCCGTTGTTCCGGGCCAAGCCCACCACCGTTTGCGTTTGACATGTGCTGGGAACACGGGGTTTTGAATGAATTTGATGCCCGGCAAAGTGTTTTCGAATTCCAAAATAGACCGTGGCATGTGGTAAGCACTGGTCACCAAACGCAAGCTGGAATAACCGTGTTGTGTAATCCAGTCTCTGGTTTCGACGGCATTGCCAATCGTATCTTCGGCATCATGGCCAATATCAACGCAACACAGATCGCCTTTGGGGCTGGGGCGTGTTGCATCGCGCAAAATTTGTACGTCCACGCCTTTGTATACGCCGGAAATAAACAAACGCTTGCCAAGACCCCGCGCCAAAAGGCTGAAGCCTTCGTCCAAACGTCCGCTGCCGCCCGTCAACACAACAATGGCATCGGTTTTTTCTTTCGATAAATTATGGTGGCTGGGAATGGCGTCCGCATACCGAAACAAGCCGCCCCCCCAAACTCCGGCCAAAAGAACCAAAAAAATACCAATACGACTGATGGTCGGGCCAGAATTGCGGCGATGTGGGGGTCGAGCCATCAGAGCATTCTCCTTAAATTGCGCATCACCGTACGGCGCGCGGTCACACCGGAAACAAAGGCCGATAAAAGGGGAAGGCACAACAACGAGGCCCACCCCAACACGGGCATTTCGATATCGGGAAGCAAGCCGGCTTCCATGCGTCCGGCCATATGCCCCAACACCAACAAGGTGGGAATCGCCAAGGCAATTCCATAGAGTCCGCCTTTAAGCCCCATCGACATGGCTCGTCCGGCAAATTGTTTGGCTATATAGCGATCATGGGCTCCGGTGATGTGCAACACTTCAATGGCTTCGGCATGAACGGTCAATCCCGTGCGGGTGGTGAAAATTACGGTGCCTGCGGCGGACAATAAAATGAACAACAACACACCTGCGGCCAAACCTTCTATCGTGCGCACCATTTCAATAAGCCGGGCCAACCACACACCGTGATCATCGACTTGGGTCCCGGGAATGCGCCGCGCCAGTTTTTGGCTGAGGACACGCGCATCAAAATCCACAGACGAATCCGTTTCCACATCAATTAAAATGGGCAACGGTACATCGGCCGCTTCGACCAGGCCCAGCCAAGGGCTTAAAAGTTCTAAAACCTTGTCTTTTGAAATGACACTGGCTTTTAGGACGCCGGGATATTCTGACACGATGTTCAGGGCGATTTGCAAACGTCGGGCGTTGGCTGCGGTGCCGGTTTCTAGGTCTGCTGGAATTTGCACGGTCAAGGGTGCCGCCATGCCGCTATCCCAACGCTGGGCCAATGAATCTAGCCCGATCACACCCGATTGGGCCAAGGCCGCCAAATACACCATAAAAGCAATCAACCACGGCAAAAAGCGGCTGAGGGGGTCTTTGTCCAAAGGTAAGTCTGTGCGCCGAGAAAACATTATACTTTTCCTCTCAATGCACGTTCTGCCAACACTTTTTTGCCCCGCGTGCCGGGAATGACTTTCAGGCCACCGCCTTCGATGCGCATCACCGGATGGCCCAATTTGGTGACGATAGCTTCATTGTGGGTGGCGACCACGACGGTCGTGCCCAACTTGTTAAGTTCTTCAAACAAATGCATCAAACGAAAGCCCATATGATCGTCTACGTTACCGGTTGGTTCATCGGCCATCAACAATTTAGGACGTGATATCACGGCCCGCGCAATGGATACACGTTGTTTCTGACCACCTGACAGGGTCGGCGGACGGGCGTGCATATGATCTTTCAAGCCCACCCATGCCAACAATTCTTCCACGTGACGTTTAATGTCTTGTTCTTTGACATTGGCCACGCGCAACGGCAAAGCCACATTATCGAATGTGGAAAGGTGATCCAGCAAGCGGTAATCTTGAAACACCACCCCGATGGATCGTCGCAAGGCGGGCAATTCATCACGCGTTGCCGTTTGGATATCATGACCAAACAAATGCACCAGGCCTCGGGATGGGCGCATCGACAAATACATCAATTTCAACAAAGACGATTTGCCGGCACCCGAAGGCCCCACCAAAAAATGAAATGACCCGGACTTAAGCGAAAAAGTGACGTCTTGCAAAACCTCAGGCCCAAGACCGTAGCGCAATCCAACATTTTCGAAACGAGCAATGGGTGTCTTTGCATTCACGAAGAGATATTCCTTAACAATAAAATCAGTCTTTTTCGGCCTCGAACAAACCGAAGCGGCCCTACGATGCCACGGGGTGACATAAAAAGTCTACATATTGATATAGCCTTGCTTGCGTTGTTTTAATCAAACGCTTATAAACATGAAGAGGTTAACACATAAATTGTTGCGCTGATGATCATCACTTGCCCAAACTGTGGAACACATTACGATGTTCCGCCGCACGCCATCAAGCCCACGGGTACGATGATTCGGTGCTCCCATTGTGGGTATGCTTGGCAGCAGTCTGTTGTCCATTCTGTCGAAGTTCGCGAGCAGCAAATCACCATTCCAACCGTTGTCGAAGTGCCGGCCCCTGTGGCTGCAGCCGTTGCTGCGCCTCAAGTTGTCGCCGAACCACCGGCCCCGGTTCAACCCGCACCCGTTGCTGTCCCGGCACCAGAACCCGCACCCGCACCAAGTCCAGAGCCCGAACCAGAACCCGCGCCAGAGCCTGAGCCCGCGCCTGAGCCCGCGCCTGAGCCCGAGCCCGAAACCGATCAGCCATCTGAAGACGATCTGGATAATGCGTTCGACGAATCGGCTCTTGAAGACGGTGCATTCGATTCGATGTCTGGGGAAAATATTGATAATGATGACGCCGAAGTGATCGATGTTGGTGATCTTTTGGCCGACGACCCGATTCCTGAAGGCGTCAATCCCGCCCAGCCTTATCCCGATGATGAGATTCCGGTTGCGCGAACAAGGTTTAAAAAACCCAAGCCGAAAAAGAAGAAAAATGGCGCCGTCAAAGCCATACTCATCGTTTTGGGCCTGCTTTTGCTCGGTGCCGTCGGGGGCATCATTTTGGCGAAAAAGAAAATTATAGAAATTTATCCGGGCGCCAAGGCCCTTTATATCCAGGCTGGCCTGTATCACCCTGAACCCGGTGAAGGTCTGGCGCCTCGGGATGTGAAACCCCGCCGGGACGTGCGCCAAGGTATCGAGCTGTTAATTGTTGAAGGCAACGTCGTTAACATTACCAAAGAACCCATCGAAGTGCCACTGATGAAGGTTTCCCTGACCAATCCAAAGGGCAAGGAAGTCGCCACACAAATTCTTCAGTTGCACAAAAAGATTTTGGCCCCCGGCGATACGGTTTCGTTCAAAGCAGAATTTGAAAACCCACCGGGAACAGCCCGTCAAATGTCGGTTAAATTCTTGCCGTTAGAAGGGGGTGGGCATGGTGTGCCTGCGGCTGAGCATGGTGCTGCGCCAGCTCCTGAACATGGTTCAGCGCCAGCGGTACAAGAACCCGCGACATCACACGAGCCAGCCCGCACATCTGAACCAGCTCCTGCACCGGCACCTGAACCAGCACCTGAACCGGCTCCGGCGACATCACACGAGCCAGCTCCTGAACCGGCTCCGCCAGCCCACTAACGTATCCCAAGCGAATATATTTTAATCAATCACCCAGCCACGCGGGCAATTCATCCAATGCAATGATGTCATCAACCGACATGCGCTTGCGCACGACACTGTGCTGTTTGCCATTGATCATCACTTCAGCAATCAATGGGCGGGTGTTGTACGTTGATGATTGCACCGCGCCATAGGCTCCGGCGGTTCGGATCACCACCAAATCCCCCGATTGTACTTCGGGCAGTTTGCGGTCTTTGGCAAACGTGTCGCCGGTTTCGCAAATGGGGCCAACTATATCAACGTTGACCAGTTTTGCGCCGGGCTCGGCTTGTTTTTCAAGAACGATGTTATGAAACGCGTTGTACAATGTGGGGCGAACAAGGTCGTTCATGCCCGCGTCCACAATCAAGAATGATTTGGTGGGGCCTTTTTTGACATAAATCACCCGGGTCACAAGCACGCCGGAATTGCCCGCAATCAAACGGCCCGGCTCGAAAATCAGTTCGACCCCCAGTGAGCCCAAAGTTTCACGGACGACTTGGGTATAGGCTTCGGGGTGGGGAGCTTCGGGTTCGCCGGGTTCGCCGTAAGGAATGCCAAGCCCGCCTCCTGCATCCACCACCTCAACGGTCAAACCATCGGCGCGTAATGTTTCGACCAAACTTGCGGTGCGCTCATAGGCTTTTCGAAAGGGGGCTAAATCAAGAAGTTGAGATCCAATGTGCACGGCCAAACCTTGCACCTTAAGACCCGGCAATTCGGCTGCTTTTTTATAAACCGCAGGGGCTTGTTCCCATTCAATGCCAAATTTGTTTTCTTTTAGGCCCGTGGTGATTTTTTCGTGGGTGCCCGCGTCTACGTCTGGATTAACGCGCAAGGCCACACGCGCTTCGACACCCAAACGCACGGCAATGGCGCTGATGCGGTCCAGTTCAGGTTCAGATTCCACGTTGATTTGTTTGATGCCCGCAAGCAAGGCCGCTTCGATTTCAACATCTAACTTACCGACACCAGAAAAAACAATGCGATGAGGCTTGATGTGCGCTTTCAAGGCTCGCTTAAGCTCGCCGCCCGACACCACATCGGCCCCCGAACCAAGTGCCGACAACGTCGTCAGCACGGCTTGGTTTGAATTGGCTTTTACGGCGAAACAAATCATTGCATTCATGCCGCGAAGGGCATCTGCATAGACTTCGAAGTGTCGTGTGAGCGTCGCCGTTGAATAGGCGTAAAAAGGTGTGCCAACGTCATCGGCAATATCGGCCAAGGCCACACCTTCGCCATGAA
>JAESSV010000148.1 GCA_016763895.1 Magnetovibrio sp.
CCATTTTGAATGAGAAAATTCTCGTTTAGACTTTAAGTTTAACGAGGAGATTTTTATGAAACGATCATAATTTACAGACCGTCAAATTGCCTTCATTTTGCGTCAGGCAGAAGAAGGGACAGCCGTTGAAGAGGTCTGCAGGAAAGCCGGCATTTTAGCACAAACCTATTACCGATGGCGCAACAAATACGGTGGTTTGATGCCGTCCGAGATGAAACGTTTGAAGTCATTGGATGAAGAAAATATTCGTCTTAAAAGGCGCGTCGCTGACTTGTCATTAGACAAGGCCATGTTGCAGGATGTTATCAAACGAAAGCTCTAAGGCCTGATCGCCGTCGGAAGGTTGTTGATCACCTTCGAGCGACTTGGCAAGTGAGTGCAAGACGGGCCTGTGCCGTTATTCAGGCTGGGCGCACAAGCGACCGCTATAAATCCAGACGTGATGACCAGGCCAGTTTACGAAAGAAAATCCGAGAGATCGCAGAGACGCGTGTGCGTTATGGATATCGGGGGGTTCATGTGTTGCTTTTACGGGAGGGATGGAAAGTGAATGTTAAACGTGTGTATCGTAATCCTGCCATGAAGCCCAACGAAGTCTGGGCAATGGATTTTGTCTCAGATCAGACCTTCGATGTTCGCCAGCGGTATCGAGGATCAGACGTTGTTGAAACCTTGGAACGTGTAACGCGCCAGTACGGCAAGCCCAAAACTATTCGGGTCGATAATGGCCCAGAATTTATCAGTAAAGACCTCGATCTTTGGGCCTATATGAATGGTGTCACACTGGACTCAATAGAAAATATTTTTTTCAGGGTGCCCCCCTTATAAACTTTTACCCGAAATTAGATGGTTTTAGGCATAGCTTGTCAATCGTTATCGTTTTGGCACCTTGAACTAATGCGACCCAATATGCCCTTGTGCTTAAATATCTTAGAAACCCAACGTCCGACCCAATAGGCATTGATGAAAAAGGCTTCGAGCATGACAGTTGCTATATTTTTTAACGACCATTCAAAGCTGGCTTCAGCAGCACACAAATGATGTTCAATTCCAAGCCCCTGGGCCATTAGCGAACATCTTGCTAAATGAAACCGATTGCTAATCAAGCATGGAACATCAAAGCCGTGATCTGTGACAAATTTTTGTACCCCATATAGGTTTTCAAGTGTATTCGTAGATTTATCTTCTGTAAAAATCAGGGCTTCATTCACCCCCTGTGCAATTAACCAATCTCGCCCGGCGGCAGCTTCTGAACACGGGCTGTCAGCGTGTGTAAATCCACCCAAGATAAGAACGGGGCGGGGCTGAAGGTCAATGGCTCTTTGTAAACGATAGCTATAATTTCCATTCGGCACAGCTTTGCCCGCCAAACACACCCCTAGCACCACCAAAGGAGACTCAATTGGAGCCTGAGTTCCCGCATGTTTTCCCACAGATATGACCCGTATCCATGCCCAAATGAACGAAACCCCAAAAGTCAGCCCAATCCACACCATCGATAAAGCCAGCATAGCCAGCCCATCCCACCCAATCGAAGCCAATCGAGCGGCATTTGCTGGGTAAAGCTGGCTGGTTTTAGCATGACTATCTGGATTATTGTCTTGATTTGAAGGCTTAGGATGCGGCATATATGTCAATATTTCATTCTGTTGGTGATAAGGACCTTAAAATTGCTCCATACTCCTGATTTTCAAAAAGAAATTGCGGAACTTATTGTTGAATCCCTCAACCTAGAAATTGAGGCCAATACAATTGCGCCGGACACCCCATTGTTTTACGAAGGTCTGGGCCTTGATTCAATCGATGCCTTAGAACTATCCCTCGCCATATCTCAACGCTATGGAATGACGTTAAGTTCTGACGATCCCGATAACGAAACAATTTTCGCATCCCTAGCTAGCCTAGCCGAAACCATTCACCAACGCAAAACCACTTAGAAATTTTATCATGGTGGGGTTATATAAAACATTTAAAATTGGAGGACGGATCACTTGTGTTGCCGCCCTTCATGCTACGATTATCCTAGGCTACCCTGAATTTGCGCCCATGGCTTTGGCCATCGGCATGGGTTTGATTTTATTTGCGGCTGTTGTGTGGCGTGATACCCGTGGTGAAATTATAACCTTAAGCATCAGCTTTATTCTGTTTAGTTCGCTTTCGTATATTGCTCTTATGGGGGATGCCTTGGCTACCCGCATTGTTGTTCTTCCACCGTTGTTTATTAACGCATGGCTAGCCTATTTCTTTGGACGTACTTTATTTTTAGGACGCGATCCTTTGATTTCTCATTTCAGCCGCATCAGCCGGGGGGAAATCCCCAAACCGTTGATTTTATATACCCGCAATGTCACGTGGGTTTGGACAAGCTATTTTATCTTTTTCACCACCATCGCTTTATTTAGTGCTATTTATATGTCCATGGAAAGTTGGACATGGCTGGTTAATGTTGGTGGCCCCTGTTCGGCTGTTGTCCTGTTTTTGGGCGAACATGCTTACCGGGGGGTAAAGTATCGCCATTTTGGTCACAATTCCCCCATAAGAACGTTGATGATTTTAATAAATCCAGAAACTTGGGCGACTTATGACTTGCAAGCTAAGGCTACAGACCGCAACACATCCTGATAACATCATGGTCTTGAGCGTCCAAGACCATGTAACCAATGATGTGTTTGCCCATGGTGCCAAAAACATGGCCGTTCGCCTTCAAGCTTTAGGCTTAAATAACAAACCCAAGGTTATTTTGGTCCAAAACCGCACTGATTTCATGGTGGCTCTTTATGGGTCCTTGTTGGCTGGGTGTGACGTTTTATTGCCCAATGATGACACGCCCCATACATTGCAACATTTGGCACAGGATTATTCAGGGCTATCCTATTTATGCAACAGCGATGGCATAAAAGCGCATAAAAACAACACTGATTTCGTATTGATCCCCAACTTGCAGGATTTAATATGCAAACCCTCACCAATCAGCCCTTTTGTGAATTTCGCAGATTTAACAGCGACGATCACGGTCTTTACCTCGGGGTCTACAGGCAAACCCGTTGGACATAAAAAATCGGTATCCTCATTCATTTTGGGGGCTGATCATTGGGCCCAACGATTAAATATAGGCAACAAGCCAGCCCACATTGTCGCCACTGTTCCGCCACAACATATGTATGGATTAGAATCTTCTATTATGTTGCCACTGGCCCATGAAAATATATCCGTTTTAGACACGTGCCCTTTTTATCCAGCAGATATTCGCCAAGCCTTGGATTTAGTCAGCGAAAACAGACTTTTAATCACCACACCTTTTCACCTGTCTATCCTTTTAAAATCGGGTGAAGACCTACCGCCCCTAAAGGCCATTGTGTGTGCCACGGCTCCTTTAACGCAAGACCTTGCTGTTCAGGCCGAAAATCGTTGGAACGCCCCCGTTGTTGAAATTTTCGGATCATCTGAAACTGGTATGCTGGCAACCCGTCGGACGGCTCATAAAAAGGCTTTTTCTTTACGGTCTGATTTAACACTTGAAAATAAACAAAAACAAAACTTTATAACAGGTGAGACCCTTGACCAACCTGTATTGATTGCAGATGTTTTAACCCCAACACATGATGGGTTTGTTTTTGAAGGACGTGGAGATGACCTGATTAGCATTGCGGGAAAACGCATGTCATTATCAGGCTTAAATGCCATTTTAAACATGGCCGATGATGTCAAAGACGGCATTTTTCACATGCAAGATAATTTAACTACAGACCAATGTGAACGTTTAGTCGCCTTGGTTGTTGCTCCCGTTGGCTCCGCTCAATCCATTAAAGATTTTTTGCGCACTAAAATTGATGGCATATTTTTACCACGAAAAATTATTTTCTTATCTGAATTACCGCGAAATTCATCTGGGAAAATTACAAAAAGATCCCTAGACGATACCTTGGCTCAGCTTAAGCGTTCTCAAACGGTTCTAAGCTAATGGCCTCAACATCATTTTTCATTCCCAATACTCACCCGTCTCTAACAGGCCATTTTCCGGACAATCCTTTGGTTCCCGGTGCGATCATACTCGACAATGTTCTATCCATAGCCAAAGATCAGGGATTTAAAAATATTGATCAAATTGTATCCGTTAAATTTAGGGCTCACCTTCGTTCTGATGAAGAGTGTCATGTAGATTTTGTGAATGGAAAGCGAGGTATCATGGCGACGTGTTTGCGAGACAAAACCATCATTTTAACATGTCTGTTTGTTCCGAGTGCACAATGACCAACCAATGGACACAAGAACCTGAACGCGGGTCACTTTTCTTGATTCGTTTCGTAACATGGTTAGCCAAAACATTAGGGCGAAGCATTACCCGCATATTATTACATCCCATCACCTTGTATTTTCTAATTTTCCATGGTCGGGCTCGGCGACATTCAGCTGCATATTTAAGCCAGGTCCACGCAAAACCAGCCCGCTTGGTGGATGTCTATACCCATATTTGGTGGTTTTCAGCGACCATTTTAGATCGCGTTTTTTTCCTGACAGATTGTTTTGATGAATTTGATATTCAAATTCACAATTTAGACGTGCTGACAAAGCATCTTGATCAAAAACAAGGCTGCATCATGCTGGGCGCACACTTGGGTAGTTTTGAAGCCATGCGATGTATGGCGAGCCGACAAGATAATTTATCCTTGAAAATTTTAATGTATCCCGAAAACTCTCAACGCATAAATTCGGTCATTAATGCCTTAAACCCAAAACTGGCTGAAAGTATTATTCCATTGGGACACCCGCAATCCATGATAGCCGTCAAGGAATGGTTGGATAAAGGTGGCTCAATCGGCATTTTAGGGGATCGGATAAGCATAGGGGAAAAGGTTGTTCCCGTTCAATTTTTAAACGCCGAGGCCGAAATACCGCAAGGTCCAATGATTTTGGCTTCTGTAACGGGTGTTCCCGTCATTATGTTTACAGCCCTATATCGAGGGGGGCGGCGTTATGATATTTTGTTTCATGAATTATCCGACGGGCTTCGCCCCGCACGGGCTGAGCGCCAAGCCATCATTGCCCATACATTACAAGATTATGCTGACCAGTTGGAGGTATGGTGCCGGATGGAACCAAATAATTGGTTTAATTTTTATAACTTTTGGAAAAAGGCCGAAAGTTATGAAGAATAGTTTTGTCCACGCTGCCTTTTTTGCCGCTGCATTGGGCTTTATATCTCCTGTCGTAGCACAAAGCACAACGTCGCCTTTAGTCACATTTGATGAATTGAGCGCAGCCTTAAAGCCACGTCCCAATGAACGTGTCATGTTTAACGAAGAACGTCATGTTCGTTATTTAAAAACCCCCGTGCAAGTCACTGGATGGGTCCGTTTCACACCCCCCGAAAGATTTGAACGCCAAATCACGCATCCTCTTTCAGAAAATTTTGTCATTGAGGGCGATCAAGTTGTTATTACAAATGAACATGGCAAAACAAACACCTTAACCTTAGCTCAACACCCGGCTTTGCAAGCTTTAGCCCTGGGCATTCGGGCAACTCTTTTGGGGGATTTAAAAACCTTGAAATCAGCATTTGAGGTCACCGTTTCGGGGACTTTAGACGCTTGGACGATCAAATTGGTTCCAATGAATTCAAAGGCTCAACAAAAATTACAGCGTTTAATGTTCAAAGGTGTGCAAGGTCGCTTTACAACCATGTCCATTATTGAATCAGAAACGGACAAAATCCTGACGACTTTTAAGGCCTCACAGCGATGAACCGTTTTGCCCTTTCATGGTTGATGTGCATATTTACATTTTTGTTGTTGGCCGTCTTTGTTGTCTCAAACCTAAATATTCGCACAGACTTGTCCTTTTTCTTGCCCGAAAATACATCTTTGGAAACATCTCTTTTATCATCAGCTTTGCAAAGTGACCAAGGTGGAAGTTTACTTTTAATTGGCCTAGATGGCACCAATGCTAAAACCCTTGCCAAGGCCAGCCAAGACATCGCCCAACGTCTTGAGCAGAGTCAGCGATTTCACTTTATTGCAAATGGAACCCCGCGCCTTTCTGCCCATCAAATTCTTCAAGTGCGGAAATGGCGATATATTATTGGGCCATCTTGGAATGAACAGTCATTTTCACAAACGCAACTATCCAAAAAATTGAAAACATCCATCTATAAATTGGCCAGCACCCAAGGTTGGGCCTTTCGCGATCAGTTTGCATATGATCCTTTAAACCGCATGGGGGATTTTATGCAATTTGGGGCATTCAACAAGCTCCCGGAATATAAATTTGGGGTTTGGATGGAACCAAAAAACAAGGGCTATAGGGCTTTAATTATGGCCTATGCAATAGCCCCGGCCAGTGATTTCATCCAACAAAATGGAATTCGCGATCTTTTAAATTCGTCGGCATCACCATGGGCAGAACAAGGTGTTCACCTTCAATCCAGCGGCGTGGGTCTTTTTGCCTTAGACATTCGACAATACATTAAATCTGAAATGCAAGTTTTGAGCGGTTTAGCCACCGTATTGGTTTTAGGTTTTTTAGGATTAGTCTTTCGACGTTTCAGCATTCTAATTCTTTTGAGTTTGCCTTTGTGTGCCGCCATTATAATGGGTGCTGGCATGGTACAATTGTTGTTTGGATATGTTCACGGGGTCGCCTTAACCTTTGGGGCCACGTTAATCGGTGTCGCTGTTGATTACCCCATTCACTTATTCACCCACCAACGCAGGGGCGAAACAGCCCAACAGTCGGTCACACGTTTGGCCAAACCCTTGGCGTTAAGTGCACTGACAACCATTGCCGGGTTTTTGGTGTTAAGCCAGTCCAGTTTTTATGGATTAGCTCAATTAGGTGTTTTAGCTGGCACGGGAATTTTCACGGCGGCTATGGTTTCTTATTGGATATTACCCCATCTCATGGGACCGAACCTTCGGGCCCATGCAGACAATACGAGCTCATTTTGGGGGCAAATCCTCGTCAATCAAGCTTTCACAAAAAAGGTTCGAATGAGTTTGGCGATTGTATCATTGGGAATTGTTGTTATGGGCTTACAAACATCCTCGCCCATTTGGGAAAATGACCTTAGCAATCTCAGTCCCATTTCCAAATCTAGCAAAGATTTAGACCGCGATTTACGTGCAGCCTTGCGTGCGCCAGATGTGCGCCACATGATCATTGTCACAGGCAAGAGTGCGGATGACGTTTTAAAGCAGCAAGAAAAAATATTGCCGGCCCCTCAGAGCCTTGTTCAACACGGTCAATTAAACGGATTTTCTGCCGCAGCGTCCTTATTGCCGAGCCAATCCGTTCAACAGGATCGCCAAGACGCCCTGCCGGATCGTATTACCCTTAACAAAGATTTTAAGACAGCTACCATAGAGAATGATTTGGATTTTAATCTTTTCAAAGGCTTTATAGACGAGATTTCCCAACAAAAAAACCTTTCAACGATCACCGCCAATGATTTTTTTCAAAGTCCATTGGGTTGGCGTTTAAGCCCCATATTACAAAAAGTGGATAACACAAAATGGATGGGGCGCATTTTATTAAATGGACCTAAAAACATCGCGGCATTAAAGGATTTCAACTCTGGTGATGATGTTGTGAAATATGTAGATTTAAAAATGACTGCAAACACTATCGTCACTCAGTACCGAGAAGAAGCAATATTATGGCTTTATTTAGGAGGAGCGGTGTCTTTATTGTGTTTGATTCTTGGTTTTATGAATATTCGTCACGCCATACTTGCAGCCCTACCTGCTGCGAGCGCCATCGGTGTTACCGTTTGTGCTTTGTTAACGCTGGGTGTCTCATTGTCATTATTTCACCTCTTGGCCCTGTTGATGGTGGCAGGCATTGGCATTGACTACGCCCTATTTTTCAATACATTTCAAGGTAGCCAAGAAGATCACAAACTCAGTCTTCGGGCCATTATCTTGTGTAATGTAACAACTATTTTAGTCTTTGCTGTTTTGGCTTTTTCAACAACACCCGTACTTTCCGGAATTGGTTTGACGGTATCCATCGGGGCGGCATTCAGCTTGATGTTCACCTTTGCCTATGGAAACACTGCCAAAGGAGTTGCATGAAAAACCTAGACCTTGCCATCACATGTTTCACAACAGTTTGTGCGTTAGGCACGGGCCGTGTAGCCATGATTAAAGCCTTACAAAGCAATCAAAGTGGATTGGTCGCCCAAACAATTCCAGGATGTTCTGACACAACATATTTGGGTAAAGTTTCGGGCTTGGATGATGTTGAAATCCCTCAACACCTCACTGCATTTGATTGCCGTAATAACAGACTTGCTGAGGTCACGTTGCTGGCAGATGATTTCATCGGTTCTGTTGATCAAGCCAAGAAACAATTTGGTGCCAATCGTATTGCCGTAGTGTTGGGAACCAGTACATCGGGAGCCAGCACCGGAGAAGAGGCCTATGCTCAACAAGATGAGCATAGTCAATTCCCGAGCTCTTTTGATTACGCCCATACGCAAGAATTATCATCCCTTTCAAGTTATGTCCGTGAACGCCTTGGATTAACGGGTCTGTCGTACACCATTTCAACGGCCTGTTCGTCCAGTACAAAAAGTTTTGCCGATGCCGCATTGTTAATATCCACCGGACTAGCCGACGCAGTGGTCGTGGGCGGCGTGGACACCTTGTGCGGGAGCTCGATCCGTGGATTTTACGGGCTAGAACTATTATCCCCGACACCCTGTTGTCCCAACGATGTCACCAGTCGAGGCATTTCCATTGGCGAAGCCGGGGGATTTGCCTTGCTTCAACGGCGCAACGAAAACACAGACATTCAATTGCTAGGATTTGGGGAAAGCACAGATGCTTATCACATGTCCTCCCCCCACCCCGAAGGTTTAGGAGCTGAAATAGCTATCCAGAAAGCACTTGAAATGTCCGGCCTCAACCCAAATCAAATTGATTATGTCAACTTGCATGGTACAGGAAGTGCGGCCAACGATCAGATCGAAGATAAAGTCATTACAAAAATATTGGGAACACAGGTTCCGGTTAGCTCTACAAAGGGATGGACAGGCCATACATTGGGGGCCGCAGGCATCATCGACAGTGCCATTTGTTTTTTAGCCTTAGAACACAGTTTGATTTTCGGAAATTTAAATTTGAGCACCAAAAACCCCGCCTTTCAAAGCAACATTGTCAAACATACATATGATCACCCGTTGCAAACTGTCATGACGAATAATTTTGGTTTTGGTGGCAATAACTGCACATTAATTTTCGGCCAAGCATCATGACAAAATTACATGCACACATAAAAGGGATCAGTATTATTGGCCCGGGACTTAACGATTGGTCCGAAACGCAACGCATTTTTTCAGGTCAGGAGACTTGGCAAGGTGCACCAACTATAATTGCGCCCCCTGAAATTGTATCCCCCCGCGAAAGACGAAGGACCAGCCCGGCCATGCGTTTGGCCTTAAACACAGCTTTGGCCGCCTGTGAACACGCGAATGCTGACCCTAAAAACACCGTCAGTGTTTTTTCAAGTGCCATTGGTTCAGGATCGGTTACAGAACGTATTTTCACAGCCCTAGATACGGACTTAAAACAAGTATCCCCCACTGATTTTCACAATTCTGTTCACAATGCGGCGGCAGGGTATTGGTCCATTGGCACCCAAAGCCATACCGCTTCCACATCTATTTCCGCAGGCGATTTTGGGTTTGGGGTTGGTCTGATTCATGCCTTGATGCAAGTTGCCTTGCAAAAACACGACGTCTTATTGGTCTGTTTTGAACACCCATTTTCAGGCCCACTTCACGCGGCGCGGCCCTTGGGCGATGCAATGGGAATTGGTCTTGTTTTAAGTACAAGCGGTTTAGGCCCGCACATCACGGCAAGTTTTGATCAAGGCGATCAACAACTCACACGCCCAAACCATTTAGAACTGGCCGATAAATGTGAACTGAACCCGCCCGCCAGATCCTTGGCATTACTTGAACATCTCGCCCTGAAAAAAACAGGGACCGTTTATATTCCCCACAGTTTTGACCGTATGCTTAAGGTCGAGGTTATGCCATGAATGACCGCTCAAAGATTGCAGATCTTATTCCCCATGGTGGGGACATGGTGTTGTTGCAAAACATCATAGATTTTAGTGATGACCATGTGATCACAAGCACGCTTAGCCACCTTGACCTTAAAAACCCCCTTCGCTTCCAAGGGCGTTTAACAGCCTTCGCCGGGGTCGAATACGGGGCCCAAGCCATGGCTGTTTATGGCGGCCTAACGGGCGGCAATACAGCGGGGTATCTTTCCACGTTGAGCAACATTACATTTCATGTTCAGTATTTAGATGATGTCCAAGGGGCCTTGACTGTCGAGGCTGATAAAACTTTAAGCAATGGTCAAGTTATGGCTTATGATTTTCGTATCAAAAATGAACAAGGACATTTGTTAGTGGGTGGACAAGGTCTCATCTTCCTAACAAACGAAACCAAAGGCCAAACTTAATAATGCAAACCCAAAAACGAGCCTTAATTACAGGAGCCAGCGGGTCCCTTGGTCAAGCCATGTGCCGAGCCTTGGCCAAGGACGGGTATTACATCATCGCCCATGCCAATTCTAACCCGGATGCGGCCAAGGCCTTGGTCACTGATTTACACAAAGAAGGCCACCAAGCCACCACCATCACCTTTGACGTTACGGATGCACAGGCTTGCCAAAATGCCTTGGCCAAAATGCTGGACGACGGCCCCATTCAAACCGTCGTATCAAATGCAGGCGTACATGACGATGCCCCCATGGCCGGAATGTCGGCTGACCAATGGAACAGAGTTATTGATGTTTCCTTGAACGGTTTTTTCAATGTGGTCCAACCCTTGCTTTTACCCATGATGAAAACCCGTTGGGGTCGCGTCGTTGCAATTTCTTCGGTTAGTGGACTTATTGGAAACCGGGGCCAAGCCAATTATGCCGCTGCCAAGGCAGGTTTGCATGGGGCCGTAAAATCTTTGTCCTTGGAATATGCAAGCCGGGGCATTACGGCAAATGCTGTGGCACCGGGTATTATCGCCACACCCGAAACTGAAAGCCTGTTTTCAGCCGGTCGTTTGAAAGACTTGGTCCCCATGCAACGGGCAGGAACACCTGAAGACGTCGCTAGCACTGTTCAATTTTTGACGTCTGACAAGTCATCGTATATTTCGGGTCAAATTATTTCCGTAAACGGTGGCATGGCTTAAACCTAATAAGAAAAAAACGGCGCAAACAGCCAATGGCCCTGCGCCGTTCTTTAAAAATATATAGCTTAAACTACATAGAAGATACTTGTGACTTGATAGCATGTTCTAAATTTTGAACCCAGCCATTATAATTGCTGTGAATATTTGTTCCGTTGTAATTTAAATTTGTACTGTCTGCATAGGTAATGCTGAAGTTTTCTGTATCATACTTAATGTCTACTACTGCACGATGGGTACGAAGGATCAAAGTCCCCATAATTTTTCCATCTCTTACTTTTTTCATTTGCCAGCCCAATGATGCACCCGCGCGGCGAATAGCTGTGCCAACTTGCTCAACCGTTGCACCACTATCAACCATCAACGGACTTTCAATTACGTTGTAAACAATGCCCGAACGACAAGCCGTAATGGCCAAGCCAACCAAAACAACAGCAAAAAAACGAGTGATATTAGATTTCATAGGTCTTTCCCCTTTATGATCATAAAACATGTAAAAAATATGCCCGATATTGCCCGATAACACAACCTTTGAGGCCCCCGTATTTTTAAGTTTTTTTACATTTTTCCCGCAATAATTGATACAGGCCTTGGGGATACATGGCGCGACTAATCAATTGCCAAGCCACCATGCGTACAATCAAAACAATGTCAGCTACGGGTCTAAAATGGCTGGGACGGTGATTTTCAGAATCGTATATGGCGGGAATTGGCACAGCATGGCTTTTGATTCCAGAACGGGCCGCCCGGATCAAAATCTCACTTTCAAAAACAAAACTGCGATCTCGGTCATGTGAAATGGACGTGTTTCGTAATAATTCAGTCGGATAAAACCTAAACCCACTTTGGCTGTCTTCTATGGCGTATCCTGCCGCCCAAGAAATCCAAAAATTGGCAATTTCATTTGCCCTTAGGCGTTCTGGTGGAAATTGTTCCCGGTCATGCAAACGCGAACCAATAATAATCTGGCCCGGATGTTGTTGATAGGCCTCAATCATTTTAGAAATATCTTCGGGTTGATGTTGCCCGTCACCATCAAGCGTCACCACACCCGCAATATCGGGGTCTGATAAGGCGGCCTTAAACCCCGTCATAAGGCTGGCTGCCTTTCCGCTGTTGGTTTCATGGCAAATGACTTGAACATCTAAATATTTTAAGGCTTCGACTGTGCCATCTGTTGAGCCATCGTCAACGACGATTAATTTTACATTCTGAGCTAAAACACGTTTTGCCACGTCTGCTATGCTTAAAACTTCATTATAGGCCGGAATCAGTGCAACCACTTTTTGGTTGTGGTCGTTAGTTTGGTCAATTTCAATCACAATATACAAAGCCTTTGACAATAAGCAAAACTTGGCAACAATAAGCTATAATGTAAGGTTGTATTAATATTTGCAACAAATAATTTAAAGAGAACTGTACACTTGCTTTTTATTAAATTCCCTACGTTCCTATCAGCTATGGTCATCGCTCTTGCCGTGTATCATACCCCTTCAAATGTCAGGGCGGCTGATTTTAAGTCTGACAAGGACAA
>JAESSV010000149.1 GCA_016763895.1 Magnetovibrio sp.
TGCCTCTGATGCCTTTTTCCCATTTTCAGACGGGCTTTTAGAAGCGGTCCAAGCCGGGGCCACCGCCGTTATACAACCGGGCGGATCTATTCGTGATCAAGACGTGATTGAAGCCGCCAACTCAGCGGGTGTGGCCATGGTCTTTACGGGTATGCGCCACTTTAGACACTAGGACTTTAATGGATTGGATTAAGACCTTTGTTGCGTTGATTTTGATTGGTGTCTTGGGAACATCCCCGGCCTTTGCGGAACCCTTGCGCGTGGGGGGCAAAGCCTTGGAAGACGTCGTATCCTTGCCAGCGGGCACCGGCAGCGAAGTTTTTTTATCCAGCATCACCATTTACATTGGCAATCTTCCCATTGAGGCCGCCCAATTTGATACCCGAGCGGCATCGGGGCGCTTGGACCGGGGCGAAATCGGAGCCTACCTGGCCTTTTTGCTTTCTGGCAAGCCCGTCACCGGAACGGCTTCGACAATGCAAACCTTATTGTTGATGCGTTTGGCGTCAAGTGGCGGGGGTTACGTTGGGGCCAAGGCCAAACGTATTAAAGACATTCTTGAAATCATCCATGTCGAACTTGAACGTCAATGTAATAGTCCGCCCATGTGCTCCAATTAGCATGTGCTCCAATTAGCGTGTGCTCTAGGTAGGATTATCCCAAAACAAACATTTTTTGGCGGCGAAACCACCGTGTGACAAGGCTAAAAATAAAAGCTGCGGCGCATAAAGTGCTGAGCGAGGCAATCCCCACGCGGGTGGTGGCGCGCAAATTATCCGCAAGGCCCAGGTTGTCATCAGCTTTACCGTAAAATTTGTTGAGCCTTGGGCCGCCTTGGGCCGCCTTGGGCCGCCTTAATCCATCCAAAGCCCGGACATCATCAAAATTTTTATACAGTTTTGATGATGTCCTTGTCCGGTTTCACAAAGATCTGTTCAGGCATTCATCCGACAAGGATTTAAACGCCCGACTGGCCACGGCAATCATGGAAATATCGTTGACGTCACCCATCCAGAGTTCGGTCAATAATTGTTCGGTACGGTCAATTGCCTCTTGATGTTCTTCCGCCCATTGATCCATTGCTTTGCTCAAATTTTCCCCGTCTGCGGCCTTGTTCAAAACATAGTCTGTCAAGATACGCTGGTGGCTAAACAATTCTTCAATCAAGGCCGACACGGCAAGTTTTTGCCAATGCGTGGTGCCTTTTATAGCTTCGCATTCGATACGCAATTGACCAAAACGGAATTTTGCGCCCATGGCGAAATACAATTGCGCCACCTCGCACACTTTGAGATTGCGCAGTTGTGCCAGCTCTACGATGTCAAAACCCGAAGCCACGTTCAGCAAACTTGCAACCGAAAGAGCCAAATTTTTCGGCACACCGTCATCCGTAAAGACTTTGGCGCGGGCCATAATTTGGTGCTGGTAGGACTTTGGCACCACACCCCACAAGCCTTTGGCCAATTGTGAAATGTCCAATTTGAAACGCGCCACGGTTTTTTTCATATCGATGGGTTTATCGCCATGGCGTAAAACCCAAACCGTGCCTCGTTCCAAAAGATTGTTGATGGCCAACATCATGCACGTTTGAGCTCGCGCTGGAATTTTGTTGTCCAAAGATTCTATTTCGGACCACAATTCGCGCACACCAAAGGATTCCCGGGCGACAATAAAGGCCCGCGCAATTTCGGCCGGCATCATTCCGGTTTTTTCGGCAATTTGGCTGACAAACGTGCCGCCCACCCGGTTGATCATGGAATTGGTCACGCGGGTGGCAATGATTTCCCGGCGCAGACGGTGTTTGGAAATGCCCTCAGCAAACTTTTTGTGTAAGGGCGTTGGAAAATACCGCATTAAATCATCGGTCAACAATTCATCATCTGGCAAATTGCTGGCGATCAATTCATCAAACAACCACAATTTTGCATAAGACATCAAAACCGCGATTTCTGGGCGGGTGAGGCCTTGTCCCCCACACACCCGTTCGTTCAAAACTTCATCATCGGGTAAAAATTCGATTTCCCGGTTCAACCGATCCGCTTTTTCCAACATCCGCATCAACCGGATTTGGTTGTCGGCTTGTTCGGTGCCGCGTGTTTGGATCATGGAAATCGCTTGGGTCTGTTCATAATTATCCCACAGCACCAATTCACCCACTTCTTCGGTCATGCTGGCCAATAAAGTGTTGCGGGCATTGGGGGTTAGCTTTTTTTGTTGCACTTGAACGTCCAACAAAATCTTAATATTAACTTCGTGATCCGAACAATCCACACCGGCCGAGTTATCAATGGAATCGGTGTTTAAGCGACCGCCTGCCAAGGCATATTCAATGCGCGAGCGTTGCGTGGTGCCCAGATTGGCGCCTTCGCCCAAGACCTTAGCGCGGACTTCATTGCCATCCACCCGCAACGCATCATTGGTACGATCCCCGGCATCCATATGTGTTTCTTGTGAACTTTTGATATAGGTTCCAATGCCCCCAAACCACAATAAATCCACGTCTTGTTTCAACAGGGTTTTGATGAGTTCATTGGGCGTCATTTTTTCGCACGACACCCCAAACAAGTCTTTCATTTGCGGGGTCAGTATGATGGATTTGGCGCTGCGATCGAAAATTCCGCCGCCTTTTGAAATAAGGTTCACGTTATAATCAACCCAGCTTGACCGTGGCAAATCAAACAAGCGCTGGCGTTCTGCTAAGGCTTTGACAGGGTCGGGATTGGGATCAATAAAGATATGCAAATGGTTAAACGCGCCTTGCAGACAAATGTGTTTGCTGAGCAACATGCCATTGCCAAACACATCGCCTGACATATCGCCCACACCCACGACGGTGAAGTCTTGGCTTTGCGTATCAACGCCCATTTCCCTAAAATGACGTTTGACGGATTCCCACGCACCCTTGGCCGTAATGCCCATTTTTTTGTGGTCATACCCAACACTGCCCCCGGAAGCAAATGCATCACCCAGCCAAAATTCATATTCCATGGACACGGAATTCGCGATGTCAGAAAACGTTGCCGTACCTTTGTCAGCAGCCACCACCAAATACGGATCGTCGCCGTCATGGCGCACCACATCGTTTGGCGGCAGAATTTGGCCCTTGGCATTTAAGTTGTCGGTTAAATCCAACAAACCGCGAATGAAGGTTTTGTAACATTTGATGCCCCATTGATGAAGGCTTCACGACCATCTTCGGGAGCGGGAGGATTTTTCATCACAAAACCACCCTTGGACCCGACGGGCACAATCACCGCGTTTTTAACCTGTTGAGCTTTCACAAGGCCCAGAATTTCGGTGCGGAAATCTTCCCGGCGATCGGACCAGCGCAAGCCCCCCCGCGCAACATTACCAAAGCGTAAGTGCACGCCTTCGACATCAGCCGAATAGACAAAAATTTCATATTTTGGACGCGGCAAGGGCAATTCTTCGACGTCTTTGCTTGATAATTTAAAGGATAACCAAGCTTTAGGATGGCCGACGTCATCGGTTTGATAGAAATTGGTGCGCAAGGTCACCTCAACCAAATTGACAAACCGGCGCAAGATTTTATCTTGGTCTGCGCTGGTGACGGATTCCAATAATGCGTCGATTTTTTTGCGCAGGCGTTTGGCCGTGCGTTCAGATTTTAGGCGTTCAGGTTCTGAGCCTTGCGGTTCAAAACGCGCCGTAAACAAATCCACAATGGCCCGAGTCACAGGCCCATTTTCCCGCAACGTCAAAGACATATAATCTTCTGAAAACATGACTCCGGCTTGGCGTAAATATTTTGTATACGCGCGCAAGATGGTGACTTCGCGCCACGATAAACCGGCCACCAAAATCAAAGCATTTAACGAATCACTTTCCATATTGCCCGCCCAAATGTGGTCAAAGGCTTGATGAAAATGATGGCGAATGTCATGTGCTGTGCCCTCTAGGGGGGCTCTGGGTTCAAGCCCAAAATCGTGAATGACGATTTTATAAGGGGCGTTTTTTGGGCGGACTTCATAAGGAATTTCGTCAATCACCCGAAGCCCCAAATCTTCTAACATGGGTAAAATATCAGAAAGAGCTGCGGAATGACGGGGGTGGTAAATTTTAAACCGCATGGACGGTCCATCCGTGGCGTTTTGTTCATACAAGTTCAAACCAAGGCTGTCGTAATCGTATGTGGGCTCAATACGGTCAATATCATCCAGGGTTTGACGGGGGTCGTAATGGTCTTCGTAACCCCGTTCAAAGGCATCTTGGTACGCCGACAACAACCGCATGCCTTCCATTTCACCATGTTCTTGGGTGAGCACGCCGCGCAAACGATCCGACCAGGATTTGGCCAAATCGGCGAGCCTTTCTTCAACGTCGCTTAGGTCAAAACTCGGAATTTTTCCGGGCTCGGTTTTAATCACCAAATGAAGGCGCGCCAACGGATCATCCCCCAAACGGGCATAATGCGACACCACGTTTCCGTTAAACGTTTCTCCCAAAAGGGTTTGAATTTTACAACGCAAATCCGTGGTGTAACGATCCCGGGGCAAATAAATAAGGCAGCTCATGAATCGTTCGAAATCGTCTTTGCGGGTGAACAAGGCAACCCGTTGACGATCTTGCAATCGCAAAACCCCCAAACACGTTTCCAACAATTGCTGATCAGAAGATTGGAACAATTCATCTCTGGGGAACGTTTCAAGAATGTTCAGTAACATTTTTCCGTCGTGGCTGTTGGATGCCATACCGGCATTATCAAAAGCATTTCGCAATTTACGTCGCAACAACGGAATATCGCGTACGCTGCGTTGATAGGCCCCCGCAGTGAACAATCCAAAAAAGACCCGTTGCCCAATGACCTGGCCATTGGAATCGAGATGTTTAATGCCAATGGAATCCATATAAACCGGGCGATGCACCCGTGATTTGATGTCGGACTTGGTCACCATCAATAAATCTGTTTTGCTGAGAAATGCGCGCACTTCGGGCGGCATTTTGTCCATATTGCGCATTTCTTGAAACGCCACCCGATCCGGGTCGCTGAGAATGCCAAGGCCGCTGTCTTTGCGCACAATCGCCTTTGCCTGGGCGCCTTTGCCCACAAATTCATATTCCCGATAACCCAAAAACGTAAAGTTATCATCATGCAGCCAACGTAAAAAGTCACGAACCTCAGAGACTTCATCGATGGGAATACATGCGGTTAAGGTTTCAAGTTCGTCAATCAATTGGGCCAAACCGTTGCGCATGGCGCGCCAATCGCGCACGGCCAGTTTGACTTCTTTCAAGGCTTCTAAAATACCTTCAGCAATTTTTTCATGGGCCGATTCAGGTTGTTCATCGATTTGAATATGAATATAGCTTTCGCCTTTTATATCCGCATCAGAACCCAATGTTCCAGCTTCTACGATGGACGATAATTGCCCTGATTTTGTTCTGCGTACGCGGATAACGGGGTGTACGGCTAAATGTACGCCCAGACTGGCGCGATTGATTTCGGCGGTGATGCTATCGACCAAGAACGGCGTATCGTCGTTCACCACTTCGACCACGGTGTGGCTTATGGACCAATCTTTGTTGGTGTTACCGGGATTATAGACTTTGACCACCGGGGTGGAATTTTTTCGTTTCGCACCTGTATTGATATGATGCAAGGCGAGGTCAGCAAGTTGCGCAGGATTGGTATTTTCCAATTCATCCAGCACAACATGCCCATAATATTGCTTAACAAACTGTTGCATATGCGGTTGCATGGCTTTGGTTGCCCGCTTGGTCGCAATATTTGTGATTTTAGTGAGGATGCGATTGCGGGTCGCCAAGTCTTTGGAATTTCTGATCAAAGTCTTCGCCGCAACTTTTGCCCTTGTTTTTACCATCTCGTACGCCCCTCGTTCTATCAAAACCAAGCCTCGGTTTCGCCATAGATTAAAGCCCAGTATTTCTTATAGCTGACAAAAGGTTACGGTATGATCGGAAGATAATCCAATACTTTCGGTTGGTTATTTGGGGCGGATGCAAAGTTGGCGCATAATAATCAGGGAAAGCCTGATTTTTTGTCTATATTTGCCAAGGGTCAAGACTCCGTTTAGGCTATGCATGAGGCCCTTAATTTGGGTATATCATTTGAAATGCTGCGATGCTTTGTCTAAAGTGCCTAGCAATTGCATTTTGGGGGCTGCAATTCTTGCTATGAGGCCTCCTTTGAATTTTCGTTTGAATTTTCCCATCAGCCCGAAAAGGCGCGATATAGGAGTATCTGTAATGAGTGATTTTCTTCCTTCAGCAGAAGATGTCGACCGTCAACTTGAAGCTGAATTTTTACAAGATGTTGAAGACAGTGTTAATCAGCTTGATGTTTTACTGGGCAGCCTTCGTTCTCATACGGAAGACACCGGTAAAGGCTTGGTCGAACTGAAAAGAATTACACATGGATTGTTGATGCAGGGTCGTGGCATCAATGTTCCGACCATACATCTTTTGGTTCACCGTTTGAGCGAGTATTTGTCGGAAGTCAAAGAGCTATCAGACCAAAATGTCGAGGATGTTCAGGTTTTTACCGATAAATTACAGGGTATTTTGGAAGGGGATTTAACCGATGTTGGCGATACCCCTCAACTGGTCAGGGCCTTGCCCGCCAGCCAGTTTGCCGATATTGATTTTGGCGATATCACGCCCAAAGATATCGAAGTCTTGTTGATCATTCCCGAAAAATCCTTATCCCGCATTGTGCACAAGGAATTGGCCGAATGTGGCTACCGTGTTTCCAACGCTCGTTCCTCGTTCGAAGGCTTTAAAATTGCCATGCAAACGAAGCCCGATATGGTGATTGCTTCCATGGAATTGACGGGCATGAAAGGGATCGATTTGGCCTGTGCCTTTGCGGCGATGGAACCCACCCATGCGATGCCGTTTGCGCTTTTGACCAGTTATGATTGGGGTCATTCGGCTTTGGACAGGCTGCCCCCGCGCGCGGCTTTGTTGCGCAAGGGGCAAACCTTTGGCGGTGATTTGGCCGAAGCCTTGGCTCGTTTTCGGATCACGTGATGGCGACCGATCCATGCGCTCTTGTCATTTTGGATCACATGCCTTTGGCGGCCGAATTTTTTGAAGTCTATTGGAATCAAAAGCCTTTCTTGGTGCGCAATGCCATTGGTAAAGCAGATTTTGAACCCTTAATTTCTGCCGAAGAACTGGCGGGTTTGTCATTGGAAGACGCGCCCCAGTCTCGTTTGATGAAAACCCCTCAAAGGGGACAAGAGGGGGGACAAAAGGGGGGAGAAGGCTGGTCGTGCGAATTTGGGCCGTTTTCACAACAAGATTTTACCGCGTGCGAAGATCACAATTGGTCTTTGTTGGTGCAAAATGTCGAACAATTTCACCCCGACACGGCGACATTGTTGCGTCATTTTGATTTTTCACCCCGTTGGTTGATGGATGACATCATGGTCAGCTATTCCGAGCCCGGGGGTTCGGTGGGACCGCATATTGACAATTACCATGTGTTTTTGGTTCAAGGCCAAGGCCGTCGCCAGTGGACCGTTGGGCGTGCGCCTATTGTGCAGGAACAGTATATTGAAGACCTGGATTTTAAAATTTTAAAAGAGCCCATCGAGGGCGATGCGGTCGAGGTTGGTCAAGGCGATGTGTTGTATTTGCCGCCCCGTTTCGGTCACCAAGGCACAACAATTGAACGATCCATGACGTTTTCGGTCGGTTTTTTGGGGCCAAAGGTGTCTGAATTGATGAGCGGTTATGGGCAATATCTGGCCGATAACGAAGCCCAAGATCAGCGCTATGTTGGGGCCGGTTTGGGAACCCAAAGTTCAGGTTTTAAGATTGATCAAAAGGCTGTTGAACGTCTGCGCGATTGTTTGGCTCAGCGGCTTGAGAGCCCGGATTTTTCCAAGTGGTTGGTCGCGTTTTTTACCGAAAGCTCGCACGATAATTTTGGCAATTTAGAAGACCGTGACGACGCTATCAATGTGGAAACTTTGGGGCAGACGCTTGCAGACGGAGCGCGCTTGATCAAACCCCAATATGTGAAATTTGCGATCACTGCGGCCTCGCCGGGGCAGTTTAACGTGGGTTTTGATGCGCACAGCTTTATTTTACAAGAACCGTTATTTCCTTTGCTTCAAGCGTTCATGAAAGAACGGTCCGTGGGCATTGAACGTATTCAAACGGCTCAAGCCCTGAAACTGGTTGTGAATTTGTTCAACCACCATGCTTTGGAATTTGAAGATTAAATGAGCCTTTTATTTGAAGAACTCGATTATCGTCCCACGCCCATTGGGGCGTTGAGCTTGCGCCGTCGTCGCGAAATGGCGTTAAACGTGGATGTCTATGAAATCAAGCTGGGTGAAGAATTTTTGATGACCAGCCTGTTTACGGCGTCGGAAATCGCCCTTGCCAATTTAGGCATTGGGGACCTGTCGGGCCAAGATTTAGACATTGTGGTTGGGGGGTTGGGTTTGGGTTACACCGCCGAAGCCGTTCTGGACCACGATAGTGTAAAATCCTTGATCGTGGTCGACGCCCTAGACGCGGTGATTGATTGGCATGAAACAGGATTATTGCCTTTGGGGCCTAAGCTTTCCAATGATCCGCGGTGTCGTTTTGTGCACGGTGATTTTTTTGGCTTGGCAACGTCTCCACAAGGTTTGGACCCAAATCAAGCCAAAAGACGGTTCGATGCGATTTTGGTCGACATTGATCATTCCCCCGATTTTTTATTGGATGCAGCCAATGCCCCGTTTTACCAACCCGAAGGCTTGGCAAAATGCGCCCAACATTTAAAGCCTAACGGCGTGTTTGGGCTTTGGTCAAATGAGCGTCCAGACGATGCCTTTACGGCGCGTCTGGGGGATGTTTTTGATGAAGCGCGCGCCGAATTGGTGACGTTCCACAATCCTTTGCAAAACAATACCTTTACCCAAACGGTTTATTTGGCGCGCACGCGGAGCGCGGGAAAGAACGTCTGATTTTGAGCGTTGAGGGAATCCTAAGAATGTCAGAAATTTATTCATTTAACGGCTGAGACGTTGAATTTTTTCAAGGTTTTGATATGATGACCTATGTCAAAATTGACCGCTAAGCTTGAAATGTTTTATCGGCCTGTGATCAATCCCGCGAATGATCACGTGGTTATTTATCGTGCAATTCCAGTCATGACGCAAGATGGCGACGTGAAAACAGGAGCCAAGCAGGTTCTTGAATATAGCGGTGATCCCATAGACACCGCACAAAAAAACATAGCCGTACTGCGCAAAGCTGCCGTGGATTTACAGATCGCCCATGATAATGGAAAGTCGGTTTTTTTAATTTTACCCATCAGCGCCAATGCTTAAAAAAATAAGAAATCAACCACGGTAATGGTTGAAGCCTTAAAGAATTTGCCCGACGTTTGTCGCAAAGCCGCGATTTCACACGTGTTCGACTTGCCTGCAAAGATCAACCTCAACACGCTTGATGATATTGTGATTCCTTTGTTGATCACCATCGATAAATTTATAATTGAGCCGCCCGCGACCTTATCTGATTACACAGACATTAGCGGGTGCAATGCTCAAGGTGTGGTGTTGGATATGAAGCCTGGCGAGGGATCTGGTCTTGAATTTTCGAAATTTTGGAATGTTGCCAAGCCGCGTCGCTTGGGGATATTCGTGCAAAATATCAGTGACGAACACACCGCCGACTTGACCAGGCGATACGAAGGCCAAGGCATAGATGGACCCATTTTTGGAGATCTTCTGGCAGAAATAGGGCCGCGTACACCGTACAACGGCCCATAATCTTTAAGTGTCTTAGTTGACCACATTCGCACTGTTGGTCATCGTATTGTATACGCCATCACCGAGCCCAGCTACGGCGCCCACGACAACAATGGATACAAAGCCAGCGATAACGGCGTATTCTGCGGTTGTGGAGCCTGTTTCACTTTTGAAAAAGGCAGTTAGATGGTTTTTAAATTTAGAAAAAGTCATTTTTTATCCCCTAATCTATGATGTGAATAACACACCTTATAAGACTATTGGCAAAATGTTTAGCACTTTTTTAGATTATTTTTAATTGATGGCATTGCTGACGGCATTAAACAAGCTGGACAAGCCCCCGCTGAGGCTAACCACACCGCCCAAAATGACGATCGATATCAAGCCCGCGATCAAGGCGTATTCAATGGCGGTGGCGCCCAAATCACAGGTTCCAAAAGACTCGAACCTTTTTTTCAAATGACGATAAAGAACGTTCATGGTGGGAATCCAAGTTGGTCAATGAAGAGCTAGCTTGTGAGTATAACCCAATCATATCGTTCGCGGTGGTGTTTTAAAATCAAATGTTTTGAAAAGTCGTCATATCGAAATGAATAAACGGTAGTGGATTGATTTTTACGTATTTTTTTGATTTTGCCTTTGGGCCGACATGGTTAACATGGTGTTAAAACGAACACAGCACTCATAATGTTGGCCTCTGGCAACCATAGCTGCGCTTTGGCCGAAGCGTTTCTGATAAAAATTTTAAGGGGTTATAGGCGTGAGTGATTGTGGAGAAGCCTACAGATTCTTGCGGGTGGCGATCCTCAACGAAAATGCGTTTTTTAGAGGAAAAATTTAAGCTATGCGCGCCTTAGCCAACTCATTTCGGTTCCGATAATAAAAAATTCACCGGCTCTCACCGGTTCTGAAAGGCTCTCAAGGGCTCAATGAGATCATGACCGAGGCTCAATCACAATCAAAGCTTATAGAAATGCGTCCGTACAGGTTTTCTAGATTGTTATTAGAACCCTCCCCAAAACGAAAAATAGCTCAAGCTGTATCCGGTTTATTATGGTTAACAAAGATTAAAAATATGGTCGCCATTGCCCGCCAATTTACAGCCGGGTTGGACACGGTTTGAATTTTTTTTTACAATAATCTGGCCAGCCAGCAACGGGGCAAGGGCGTTATTGAGGTTAAAATCGAAGGATCATTTAAATTTTAACGTCAACGCGTCAAGACAAAGAAATGATGGCTTTTTTAGCAACTCCTTTTGCAGTTAAAAGCTCCAAAAGACGTTACGCTTTTGGATCATAAGGGTAAAAATTGATCTAGAACAGATGCAAAAGGTAATATTGTGATGTGTAAGAGGGATAAATAGACGGGCTGGGCCTTTTTTTAGTAAGGATTTTTTAATCATAGCTTTTGTTTAATTTCAACATATTATGAGATTTACCGTACCTATCACATTATCTTAATTAACGATTCCATTGGGAATTTTGAAATTGCAGGTCAAAAAACAACAAAAGTAGTTGACCTGGGCGCCATGTTGCCTAGACTCGTTGTTTAAGGGATACAGTTAAGTTAAAACATGGGGTGGTTCAGCTTGGCCCGCGCCGATCATGTGCCAAAATTACGTTCTTGATAAAGGAAATGGATCTGTGAAAGAGACCACGCAGAAAGCGGAAAAAAAACATTCTTATACGGTTCCGTGCACGAGCATCTTTCGCGATGCTGTGGTTGAATTGGCGGGCCGTAAAAATTGCAACGTGGCAGACTTGGCCCGGTCCGTGGTCTTGGTTGTGCCGGGTGGTGTGATCAAAAACTATCCCGATCCCGGCGGCCCGGCCCGTGACGATCGCGAAACGGTCGTCTTGAAATCGGGAAAGTCCAAAGGAAAACCATGGCGCCGTAAGCCTCGATTGCAAGTGCGCATGCCAACAGGTTTTGCCATCGAAACCATTCGCAAAGCTTTGGCTTTGGCGTTTGCGATCGAAGACGGGGACATGTGTGTGGGTGTACAATCTTCAACAGACAAGCAAGTTGCTGCAAAAAATCAAGCCGATCAAGAAGGTTTGTTGCGTGAAGCCGATGCGGCCTTGCATAAAACCCACGATGAACATGAACGCATGCGAACAATCATCAAGACGTTATATTTTGAACCCGTAGAGGGCGGTGTGGTAACTCAGGAACAAGCCTTCTACGTGATGGGCTTTGCCCCGGGCGACATTCCCGATGCCAGAGATTTGCGTCAACGTTTTCGCCGTCTGGCTACGGTCTATCACCCCGATGGAAAAATGGGCTGTCATGAACGTATGAGCCAGTTAAATACCGCCATGGATCTGTTGCGATAATCGCGCATAAA
>JAESSV010000150.1 GCA_016763895.1 Magnetovibrio sp.
ATGTAGCTCTCTCAACTACAGGGAAATTGGACAACCTTGTCGAGCTTTGTCTCGCAAAAACAAATGGAACGTTAGGATCTTCAGAAGTTGTTCAACGCATCGACCAAGCAATCAATGAAATATTGGATTCTCGTCGAAAAGTATCAAGCGTGCAACTTCGTTTTATTAAGCACATCATCGAATCGCTAAATAATATAAATTTAATAAGTCCGATAACGTTCCTTATTTTACATGATAAATTGTTGGCAAAGAATTCAGGTAAAACAAACTCAGAAACCCTATTTCTTGAATATGCAGGTATTTTATTTGCCCTCAGAGGGATCCTCTACGATTGGGAAACAAAGGCTACGAAAGAGCTAAAAAAGTTTGATAACGATACTTATAAATGCCTAAACGGCACACTATACCTACCACATCATCATGATTTAACTTCAGCTACTGTCTTGGCAAATAATATTTTTCTTATCGCTGGAATAAACCTCGATGAAGTTGAGCTAAATGTTCAGAAAGGAAGTGCATATATAAAATTTGTATTTAAATCAGTCGTCTCTCTTGCTTCACTATTGACGGCCATGAATATGGTGCTTGCCGAGGTGGATATTGGCGTTAAAAATATCAATTCAATAAAAGAAGGAATGGAAAACTTAACCCAGAGCTCTAGACAACAAAGTCCGTCAGATATAATCAAACGACCATCTCAACAAGATCGTATGATGCAGATTGTTACCAGTAACAAAAACAGTGCCCTTCTTGAAAAGGCAAGTGAAATAACTCAAGAACAAGGCGATACTTTTTTGGATTTTGAGGGTCGTGAAGCACGGTTAGTCATTGAGATATGACTGTGTATCAGGACTAAGTATATTAACACGAGAATAATCAGGGTAACGGCTTTGCTCAAAGAATTCTCCGTCCATTGATAGATAGGACTTATTAATTTTTTCATGATTGAGCTTACCAAAGACGAAATATCCAGAATTTCGCATGATAACTTCTGTGAACATATCGTTAGAACACATTGAATCAAAAATCTTTACGATATAATTCAGAAGCTTTCTGTTGCCCTCTCTAGATGATAAATGCTTCATTGCGCAATAAGCAAACCTAAGTCCATGAACGGATCCAGGACCATGGCTGTTTGCATAAATATATCTTAGTGCATCTCTTTCCTGCTCCGGAACAAGCATATAAGAAAAACGAAACCCATGTATAGCCAGTGCCTTCGTTGGACAAATCAGCCTGTATGTTAGGTTAGGATCTAATTTAGATGCTGGTTCTGCGATCGTTTCATCCCAACGCATATACTGGAAAGAACCATCTATAAAAATTGTTGATCCTGTTTTTTCTTGCCATACTTTTAGATGTTCATAAACCCATTCAGGGACAACTGTTCCGGCATACCAAACGGGATCACATACAATTAAAACCGTTTTTTTGTTGGGTAACGACAACTCAAAATCATTTTCAAAAGGATGTACTTTTGCGACAGGGCGTAATCGAAAACCAAGCAGGTCTCCAAAGTAATAAAAATTGTAATAAAGGGGGGGAAGGTAAAAAATCTCTTTTACATTATTCTGAAACATGTGTGCGCAAAAAGTATAAATTAAGGGTGTGGAACCATCGCCACCAAGAACATTTTATTTGTAATTTCTAGCCCTTCAATATTGCGGTGAAAATTTCCAATTTCGTCAATTACCAATGCCTCATCTTCAAAAAATTTGTAATGATGAATATTTGTTTTCGCGCTTAAAGTTACATCTATTTCTTCAAGATACTCATCAATATAAGGATGTGTACAATTCCAATCTGAAAAGAAAAGTTTTCCGTCCCTATCTCTAAAGGCAAGATCAAGTTCATGGTGTTTGGTAAGGAGACGACGAAAAGAGTTACTTTCAGAATCATTCATAATTTTGAGTTATCAAACAATTAACAGCAATATTTTTGAACTATTTTTTGCTCGTTAATCACTCTTAATTATGTCTGAAATTTTTGAAGTTATTTGAATGAAAGTCTTTCAAATATACGCGTGTGAACGGCTCAAGCGTATCGTGCGTTTGTTTTTCAACTATATGAAAAACAAAGATAAATTGCTTTTCTGTCTGTCGTCATTCAGTTTCCTATGCTCACTTGGGAACGGGAGTTAAATGGTGAACCTTACAGAAATTTCGGATGAATTTATTGAATACTGTCGAGCTAAAAATCTTTCTGAACATACCTTGCGGGCCTATCGGCAAGATCTGAATGACTTTCTGATTTGGGGGGGGAAGTGTGCGCACCAAAATCCGTTTGCCAAAGATACAATGATGGGGTGGATGATGGATATGCGTGAACGCGGTCTTGGCCCTGCGAGCATTAAACGGCGCATAGCATGTCTGAAAGTTTTGTGTCGTTGGCTGGAAGAAGACGAAAGGATTGAGGACAACCCATTCCATAAATTTCGTGCAAATGTGCGTCTTCCAAGACGACTGCCCCGCAATTTGTATCATGAAGAATTAAAGGTTTTGTTTGGTTCTCGTTCGGTGGAGGGCCATGAACACTTCGGGGCAACGATGTCTTTGATATTAGAACTCTTATTCACAACGGGAATTCGTGTGGGCGAGCTGTGCCAAGTTCGAATTCATGACATTAACCTTGGTGGAAATTCGATTGCCATTCAAGGAAAGGGCAATCGTGAACGGCGTGTTTTTTTGGTAGATGATATAATTAAGTGTCAAATTAAGGCTTATTATAAGGTTCGCGAACAACTCACACCTCGTACGGATGGGTTGCTCCTCACAACGCGGGGGACCGCCATTACACCAGATTATGTGCGTCGGATGCTTCGCAAACATGTTGAAAATTTAAAGCTCAAACGACGCATAACGCCTCATATGCTACGCCATAGCGCTGCAACCCAGCTTTTGGAAAGTGGGGTTGATATTCGCTTTGTACAAAAACTATTGGGTCATGCCAGTATATCCACGACGGAAATATACACTCACGTCTCAGATTCCCGCTTGCAAGAAGCCATCCGCACAGCAAATCCGCGAAGTCAGTTAGATGAACACAGGATAGGTCTTGAGCCTTAGTCACAATAATTTTTGCTCGAATCAGAAAGCAGAAATTAATATTTTTTCAGATAAAACAACCAATTTTTAGACATTTGATCTTAAATCACTACATTTTAGGAACTTTTTCTTGCATTCGCCAGCCTTTTGTTCTATGTTTGTTCTTATTCGTCAGCTGCCCGGAATCCACAACAGCGCGAAGGCGGTGTGCCACAAAAAGGAAGATTGAGAATATGCGAGCGATTTTGAAACTGCGCAGGGCTTTGTCTGCGAATATAAATAGCAATCCAGAGGATGTTTTAGCGGCAAAGACCTTTTTGCAAAACCAAGGCCTTTATAAAGCGCCCGACTGGGGCATTTCTGAATTTCCGGACCGAGCTTTGTTTAAAGCCATTGAAGCCTTTCAAAAAAACAACAATCTCCGCGTTGACGGGATCATGAAACCTAAAGGTGAAACCGAAGCGGCCACGCAGTTTATCCAGGCCCAGGCCTTAAAACTGCAAAGTATGGGGCGCAACGGCGACACCATTCTTGCCCACATCACCCTGGGTGAAGCCAGATTGTTAAAAGAGAAAGGTGGTGCCGGGACGGTTAACCCCAAAACCGGACTGTTGGAGTTTTCCAAAGTAAGCAAAAAGAAAGGGAAGTACATCTGGCACACGGTGGGGGATGGCAAAGTGCGTTCCTCTCACGAGGATCGTGATGGTAAAGAGTTTTCATGGGATGAGCCACCAGGAGGCGGGCACCCTGGAGAAGCCTATAATTGTCGATGTTCGGCGGAAGATATTGTTGACAAGCAAAGGTGTAAAGAGCTCGACCGTCTCATTAAAGTGATGGAGATTAATCTTAAAAAGGCAGATGAACGTTATTCTAAAGCGGCAGACATATTCAATGCCGCCCAAAAGGCATTGAAACAACGCGAAAATAAATGCCTAGCACAACTGCGTAAAAGTGGAGCGACGGTCATACTCGACGGCGCCGCAGGAGGGGCTCTTGGGGCTATCGGCGGCTTGCCTGGTGTTGCTGTTGGCACGGCAAGAGGGGCGGGTATTGCGGTAATTAAAGAAGCCTCCGCTGTTTATGAAGCTTGCATCGTAAATGTAGCCAACAGTCAAGAGAAAGTAGACTTTGAAAAGGCTCAGGAGGACCTAAAAAAAGCTATTTTTTGGGTGAAGGCCCACAGGGAGGACTTGACGGCTTATCGTGATGAATATGAGCAGCTGGGATGTAAAAATTGAGGGGGGTCATGACTGAGAGTTAATTGGTAAGGCCCTGTTGTCGCATCAAGGTTAGCATTCCAACGCTCTGAGTCGGTTAACAAGGGTTCTAATGCCTTTAATTGTTCGGACACATCTGCACCTAAGATTTGAGCCTTGAGCAAGGCGAAGTAGGCATGGGGAAGATTTTTCTCAAAAACATCTCCTTCTTGCAGTAATTGAGCGGCCAGAACATATGCATCAACGTTATGGTCTACGTTTGCTGATAGTTCTAGTAACAACATGGCTTTGCCGCTTGCGATTTTGACTCCATCGCCCAATGCCAATTGCCGCCCCAGTTGAAAACTTGCTTTTGTGTGACCTTTTATCTCCGCATTATAAAACCAGCGACACGCGACAACTTTAGATTCTGGATACGTTCCGTTTTTCAACACATCCATGCCGATGTCATAGACAGCATCTACGGGTCCATTTTGTTTCTCTTTGATCCAGGCGAAAGCGTGTTCCAGGTGGGGGGAAAGTGTTGACGTTTGAAAGCGTTTGAACAGGTACTGTTTCCATCTCATAGGAGTAGTTAGTGTTATCATCAACAAGCGTGCACGTTTTGCCCATTCTTGGGCATTAGAGCCTTCTTCTCCTTCTTCTGTAAAATACAATTGAGCGAGCAAAAGCGCTGGTGTCGTTTCCCCGCGTTCTGCCGCAAAAATGAAAACTTTTTTGGCAAGTGGAATATTTACCTTAAGGCAAGTCCCTTGCCGTAGATATCCACCCAGAAAGATATGGGCAAGAAAAGTCGTATTGTGGTGGTCATAAAACCTCAGGCCTTTCAGGTAATCTGTAACAGCCGAGCATTGATCTGTATCGTCAAACTTTTCATATTGTTTTTCCCACCAGTCATCATCGTTCGTAAGATTTTCGCTTGCCCAAGCCGAGGGGAAGCCGAGGGTGAAAAGGCTCAAGAACAAAACAAGGAGGGTTATGGGACGAAGCAAGCGCATGACCGTATTCTACTACTTCCTGTTGCGTTATCAATTATAATGATCAGGGCCGTGTTTTCCATAATGACAAGAGACCTGTTTGGGGAAAAACGGGGAACCTCTTAAAAAGAAATTTCAATAGGGGCTATATATATTTAAAGCCCGTAAATAATCGATTTCGTTTCAGGATAAGAGCCGTCTATCCATTCCCAATTACACGAATTCTGGGCCAATTGCCATGTGTTGGCATGGCGATTGAGCAACACCATGGATGTGAGGTTTTGCGTTGATGCCCTAGACGAAGCCCTGGAACATGAATGCATCTATCTTCATGCTTTTCAAGGCGGCGCTGAAGTGCGGGCAGGCATCGGAAACTGAATTAACTTTTATAACCGGGACCACCCCTATACGGCGCATTGTGGACATACCCCGGCTCATCCTCGAGACAAGTTTAATAGCCGGAATCATCAATATGGGGCACCGATCAGAGAACATGATTATAGCTTAAATTCGTGAATGATCTGCCCTATTTTTTCGTTTCAAGTGCCATACCGGTATGCCTCGTATGTGCAATTAAAAACACGCTCCCCTGCTGGATATCGGCGAGAGATTTGAGATTTGTCGTCTTCCAGCGCGCTAATTTCTCACTGTGTGCAAAGAAAAACCCCTTTTTATTCTAGGCCTCTAGATTCTTTATCCGCGACGCGTCCATGCGGCTGTACGTTGGGGGGCCTTTGTAGAAGCTGGCCCCGCTCATTTCGTGATCCGGGGCCAGCGTACCAGCTTTGGCCTATTTTAAAATATGAGTAGATTTGACTTTTATGGCACTGGTCATATTCCTTTTAAGTGTAAAAAGAAGTTATAATTTACTTTAAAATTGTAGCACTGTATAAGGGAAATCGACTTAGGCATTTAGGAGCTTTGATGGGCTTCCATCATGGTAACCGGGAGAAAATCATATGATGAATAGAATTTACCTTAAAGCCATTTTAGGCGGGGTGTTGCTTTCCTTAATCTTGACCGGCCAAGCGTCGGCTAAGCAGGAAGAAACATGTCCCAATATAGACATTTCTGGGTGGTTCCCACACAGCACGACGCCAGAGCCGGATAATGTAAACTTCGACAGCTCGACGATATGTAATTTTCAGGAATGGTCATGGCAGATGTTTCTCTGGCTGACACAAAAGTCAGGGGATAAACCCCGGTTTTTATCTTTCGAATCGCCTTATGATTTGCTGGGCATCGAGAACCGCAGTGTGATGATGCCAAGAACTACGGAAGCAGAAAGTTTCGACGAGTTTCTGCAGGCGGGCACAGACGGGATCCTTGTGGATCACAATGGCAATGCTGTTTATTATTCCCAGTATTTAAATGAAGCTTACACCAAATTTATAAGGGACAATTTTGAAAATGATAAAAATATAATAGACCCTGCTCTGATTCGTGGGTTCAGTCCGGATACACCTTTTCCCGTTGGCTCGATCGAATTGAAAGCTTCCTGGAAAATCGTAGAGCCTGGAGAAGACGCCAGCGAATTTTACACCATGGACGCTTCTGTTTACCAGCTGGCCAACAGTGGTGGCAACATTGTCGTCGATACAACCAAAATCCGTAAAGTCAAATTGGCGTTGGTCGGATTCCATATCGGAGGCATCGTCAATGGTCATCCAGAGATGATTTGGGCGACATTTGAGCACATCAAAAATACGCCAAGCGTCCCAGCTAAATTCGAACCAACGACCATCGTATCGAATAAAGATTTCACCTTTTATAAGGCAGGCACCCCGTATTCGGGATGCAACGTGAATTATGCCGGTTCGCCATATCTAAAATTGGATGAGGCTACGCAAAAGCTGTTGCCAATTGTTGAGGGGTGTCTGCAATACGAGTACGGAAACAGCGCAGAAAACGATCCAATATTACAGGCTTCCGTAGAGAAAAACGACAAACACATTAAGACACTGAATAAAATTGTCAGGAAACATTTGCAAGATCCGGATGAGGATAAAGTATGGTCGAACTACCGTGAAGTCGGTTCAATCTGGTTCAGGCCAACAAATGCCCTGAAGCCTGACATGACCTTGGCCACTGATTTCGCCCCTGATGGGTCACAATTTCTGATCGGTTCGCTGAAGCTTTCAAACTCGACGATAGAAACCTTTACGCAGTACCCAGCTTCGGTAAACAACTGTTTTCGCTGCCATAATACGCAGCAACGTTTCCCGCCAGCGGCCTCAGATGGTACACATCTTTTGCCTTTGAAGCCCATGAAACTGAATATTAGTTACGCATTCTCGAACATTTATTTTTGGTCTCAGCAGCTTCCGCAACAGTGACGGATAACGGCCTGCATCAAAATAACGGCAATGGAGTTCAGGATCAGAGGCATTAGCCCTCTGATCCGCAATCCAGTTACATAATTTAAAGGACAGAACAATGGTAAACAGTTTTTTTCGAGTTCATCCGGCCATTAATATTGGACGTGTTGGCAACAGCAAAGACTATTATATCGCACCCGAAACGGCAGCCGGTAAATTGCAAGACCCGAGCACAGGGTTGTTTGGCGGGTTGCCAACTCAACACGGAACAGAAGACACCCCGATTGATTCCAGTGATTTCCGGGATGCCGAGGAGAAGGTCGTCCGTCAAGCCGCCAGATACCGCATTTATGCGTACGATACAGGCCAAGATACTTATCCTTCTACCGACCCGGGCCGAGAAGTAAAAATAGGTGATAAGATTGGCGACAAAGAGATTGTCGACATCGTTTGGACCGTGCATCTCGCAAATAAAAAAAATAACGCCTACACCATTGAGAGCGCCAATGGAATAGACGAAGGGGTTGTCGCTTATGAAGATGGCCATGTTCCTCCCATCCGCAACCCGGAGTATGGAGATGAACTTAGCAATGAGGAAAGGCTTAAGCAGTTGGTGATTGATGCCGGACCGCGCGCCATTAAATCAAGCAAAGGGGCCGCAAGTCCCGTTGAATTCAATGCGACCACGGCTTGTTGTCATGCGGAACAAAGTGGGAAAATTTCCGAAATCCCGGACTATCCCGTCAGTTTTCCAAGTGATTATTTCGAAATGTATAATTATGACGGTCCCATAGAAACTTTGGGCCAGTTGCAGATTGAAAGCGACACCGGTCGTTTGATTGTCACGGGGGGATACGGCAAGGTAAGTGGAATCAAGGTTAATGGCAAAGAGCCGCCATTGAAAGACGCAGTCGATAACGATGGCTGGTTTGATGATACATCAGACGGGCCGGTCAACGCTGTCATCGTTTTTGACGATCAGACGACATCTTCGGTGGTCGGCGGCTGGTTCTCTGAGACCGACCCAGGATACGCGCCACAGACACGTAATGTTGTATCCGTGTGGGACGACACCTTTAATACGTGGGTTGAAGAACTGGATTTGGTTCCAGACCTGTATTCAGATGGTAAGTATAACCCTTCCTACCAAGTGTCGTTCCTGGGTGAAGTTTTGCCCGTGTTCTACGCCGCTTTATTGCAACGCTGGAATACAAACTTCGCATCTAAAGCAATTAACGGCCATAATCATATGGCCCAGATCACCTTTAAAGATAACCCCAAGGTGCAAATTCCCAACTTTAAAAGTCTGATCCGAGATCCGAATGTATCGGAGGAAAATGACGTGGGCGTAAAAATGCCTTTGGCCCTTGGCGATGCGATGAAACGCTTTCTTGCGGTCAGCAAGACTCAGTATTTTATGTTGATGCAATGGTTCGATGGTAAATGTATTGAAGATGAACCCGCGATGGGTGGGGGCGAAACACTCGATAGGGTTGTCATGGAAAACCTGCTTGGCGGACGCTATTCGCCAGGCATTGACTTGGGCTTTATTGTCCGTGATGTGCATCTGTTCAAGGTGAATTGGAAAGGCGAGACGGGGCCCTTCCGCATCAATGAAGAGCCTTTGGATTACAGCAAGGTGCGCAAAGGCAAACCGTTCCTTGGGGTCGGTTATCTTCCCCTTAGGACGGCAATGGTCCAGCCGGGTGATCTTGGCAAATTCTTGTCGCAGCCTTGGCACACAGACTATAACAGTTGCGCTATTCACCAGACGGATCCCAACCCAAATAATGATAACACGCTCTACTGGTCGTGGCCGGCCCAGCGCCCCGTACAAGTGTTTCCGGCCAGTCTGTGTGCATATGATGTGGATAAAAAAGTTTGGAACCTCGGCGGACAATTATACAGTATCCGGGGTGACAACCTCGGGTCCGACAACCTAACCCATACTGATTATCCTCAAAAAGAAGGGCGATATCAGGAATATACCGATTATACAGCTAATTGGCACAAGGTTGGTTTTGTTATCCAGGGCAGTCAGATCAAGACAGAGGATGGTGGTAACTACGGTTCTAAGTATTTCCTCGAAGTCGCAAGCCAATTCAACCCCACACCGAATGGCGATCCGACTGGATTTTGGCCGACTGCGGCGATTCCAAAATCGAAGGATTAAGCATAAGGGAAAGATCCGTGTTTGATCCAAAGATGCATGAAGAAAGGACCATCGCCATTATTGGCGGTGGTCCGGCCGGGTCAGCAACGGCCTTGTCCCTCGTGAATTCATTGACCGGATGCGAAGCGTCTCAAACTGACCGTTGTCAGGTGCATATATTTAATACGGAGCACCCCACCACACATCGTTTTGGCGAATCCATTCCTCCCGCTGCAACGCCCGTATTAAAGCGATTGGGGGTTCAACAAATTGTCGAAGAGGGTGACGACCACTTGGTTTGCCCCGGCAGCGTATCCGTGTGGAATAGCGATACGCCAGGGCACAATGACTTTTTTTGGGATATTGTCGGATACGGGTATCACCTTGACCGCGCGCGGTTTGACGAACAGATGTTAACCGCAGCCAAGAGATCCGCCTGTGTGACGGTTCACCAAGGCTGGCGCCTGACGAGCGCAACGAAACAGTCCGTGGGAATGGAGCTTGGGTTCTCCGTCTCGGGGAGGGCGAACAAAACTATAAAAGCGGATTTTGTTGTCGATGCAACGGGCAAGGCGGCTAACTTTGCCCGCCGCCTTGATGTCGCCCGAAATACATTCGACGAGGTGATATTCTTATGCTGCATGTTTGACATGCCCGAAGGGGCAAGCATGCTGAGCCACTCATTTGTGGAGGCTGTGCCGGAAGGCTGGTGGTATGCGGCCTGTTTACCGAACAATAAGGTCGTTATGACTTTTTGTACGGATGTGGAGGGCATGAAAGCCAACTGTTGGGATGAACCGGACCAATGGTTGGGGCTCCTAAGGCAGACAAAATGGCTACACAAAAAAATACCGAACGCCCTCTTGCACACACCTCCATCCTCTCACCAGATCACCATACAGGTGGCTTCATCGACGATCCTGTCAGCAGTCTGCGGAAACGGCTGGCTTGCCGTTGGTGACGCCGCCAGCAGTTATGATCCAATTACCTCGGCCGGAATCACGAAAGCTATGATGCAGGGTGAACTGGCGGGACAAGCTATTTCGGCGGCGCTATTTGAGGGAAAACCGGAAGCGTTGCAGGGCTACCAAACCCGTGTGTTTGATGATTTTAATCAATATGTAAGTCTTCGCAACCAGCTCTATAGCAGCGAAACGCGCTTCACCAAATCGCGTTTTTGGCTCAAACGACTTGGTCATGCATGACGAACATATGGTCATTTGGACAAGATTACACGTAGGTTAATAGTATTGTTTGGTAAAACTATTCACCGCACATAGAATTCTAAAATGACCAATAACAAAAAAATCATCCGCACGAATCAAAGACATCCCGACGATTAAATAAAAGAATATCGAATGCTCTTGCATACATGAGAAACCCCCCACTATCCCCGATGGAAGATAAGGACCTAAAAGGGCCAATATAAAAATGGTTTAACAAACATCGTTGAGATTGATGTTTTGGTACCCGTTAAGATTTTAATTTCACAATTCCAAATAGAGTAATGGCAGATGCAATCTTCACAATCAGAGAAGAAGTTGTGAGGTGGTCCCGCATCATTGGATAATGGGTCAGTTTTTTTCAAGGTGCATTCTCATTCATCAATTATGCAATCAAAATTCTGTTTAACGCTTTTTCTTGTTGTTGTGGAGCCTATGAATATGATGGACGAAGTCATAATTTTCAGCCGGAGTCCGACCCTCAAATGCTGAATGGGGCCGTTCCGTGTTGAAAAAGTTCACCCCGTCACCGATAACCCGTTTCGCTTTAAACCCATCAGTCACTTCATGCAGGTATACGGCTTCGTATTTCAGTGACCGCCACAACCGTTCAATAAAGATATTGTCCATGTATTGACCACATCCGTCCATCGGGATCGTGATCTGTGCGTGTTGCAAAACGCCTAAATACATCGCATCAAACCCAAATCATCAGGGCTTTCCCGGCTCATCGTTTGAGCCCTTTGGCCAAAAAAGTCCCCCAAACCATCCATCACTTGACGCTTCCAAGTGCTGACTTGGTTCAGGTCCAATTTGCGTTCAAAGTCATCAAATTGTGATGTTGCCGTATAAATTGTAAACTTAAATTTGGTGTTCATTTGGGAACGTTCACATATTTGCCAAAAAACGCTTGGCCCGTAAACGTCAAGTTAATTCCAAATCTGAAGCCGTATATGAGGATCTGCAACTCGGAATCATTACCATTTAGGACGTAGGTTTCCTTAATCAATACCACCGCGCAATTTTATATTGATGATAACAGCCCATACTCATGGGATGAGCCACCAGAACCTGACCATTTCCATCACGTTGTATACTGCAATATACAGCCTTAATTTGAACGTCTCCCGCGTTTGAACAACCTGATTACGGGCGTATTTGGAAAAGGGCTGGTGCTGCTGGGGCTCGCTTTCCTGCGGTGTTGGCATCTGCACCTTCCACGGACCACACGGCGTGGACGATGGAAAACACCTTACGAAGCTCTTCGAAAAAAGCTATAATCTTGTATCAAAAATGTCGCGCACGTTCGCCGGACGTACAGATTAAACACGATCATCAGCACCCTTCACTCTAAAACCCAAGGATATCTCACATGAGTAAAGCCATACAAATCGACACCTACGGTGGACCTGACGTTATGAAATTGGTGGACGTTGTTGTCTCTGCGCCCGGTCCGGGGGAAGCCTTGATCCGACAAAGCGCATGTGGGCTTAACTTCATTGATGTGTATATGCGTACTGGCTTGTATCCCTTGCCCGATCTTCCTTGGGGGTTGGGTTTAGAAGCCGCCGGTGAGGTCGAAGCGGTTGGCAAGGGTGTCCGTGATGTAAAAGTTGGCGACCGTGTCACTTACGTTATGACCCCTGCTGGGGCCTATGCGGAGCTTCGTGTGATGGCCGTGGAAAATCTCATAAAGCTGCCGGACGACATCACGAATCAAATGGCGGCGGCGATGATGCTGAAAGGTCTGACCGCACAATACCTGTTGCGTCGGACCTATAACGTTCAAGCGGGCGATACCATCTTGATGCATGCCGCAGCAGGCGGCGTAGGCCAGATTGTGTGCCAATGGGCCAAACACTTGGGGGCTACGGTTATCGGCACGGTCGGCTCTGAAGAAAAGGCTGATCTGGCGCGCGCGCAAGGTTGCGACCATACGATTTTGTACCGTGAAGAAAGCTTTAAGGACCGCGTGCAAGACATCACCGATGGTCAGGGCGTAAACGTCGTTTACGATTCCATTGGTAAAGACACCTTCATGGATGGCCTCGACAGCCTTAAACCGCTCGGCACCATGGTGACTTATGGCAACGCAACGGGACCCGTGGCTGCGTTTGAACCGGGTATTTTGGCGGCTAAGGGGTCGCTGTTTGTGACCCGTCCGTCTTTATTTACGTATATCGCGAAACATGAAGACTTGGTGTCTATGGCGGATGAGCTTTTCAAGGTTGTCTCATCGGGTGCGGTCAAGATTAACATTAATCAAGAATACGCGTTGGCTGATGTGGCCCAAGCCCACACCGATTTGGAAGCCCGCAAGACAACGGGGTCAACGATCCTCATTCCATAAAGTTTATTTTATGAATGATTTTGTGAGCGTTATCTGGGCGTTATCGGGGCGTTATTTGCCCCGGTGGAGATAAGGTAAATTGCTATCCGTTAAAAGTTATAACGAATTTGTCATCTTTCCGTCTTATATTATTCACATCCGTTGCATATCTTGTCTGCATTGAAATCTGTTGATATTCACAAGCAGCGACCTTTGAGGACAAATATGACAAATAAAGTAATATTGATCGTGCTGGACGGTCTTGCCTATAGAACTGCGGAACAATGCATGGGCTTCATTCAAGCTTTGAAAGAGCAAAAAAAAGCCACTCTTTACAAAATTCAATGCGAATTACCATCCATGTCCCGTCCGCTTTATGAAACGATTTTGACAGGTGTTGTGCCTGCTGTGAGCGGCATTACCGACAATCAAGTTAATCGTAATTCGAATCAACAGAGTGTTTTCAGCTTGGCTCAACAAGCCGGAAAGACCACCGCCGCAGCCGCATTTCACTGGGTAAGTGAACTTTACAATCTAAGCCCTTATGATGCGATAAGGGATCGCCATACCATGGATATAGAAAAAATGATCCAATATGGTTTGTTCTATCATGATGGGGATTACCCAGACAGCCATTTATATTTGGATGCTGAATTGTTGCGCCTCCGCCATGATCCGGATTTTCTATTGATTCATCCGATGAGTATTGACGAAGCCGGACACCGTTCTGGACTTGATAGTGCACATTACCGCAATACAGTACGGCATTCTGATAAAGAGTTATCTAAATATCTTCCAACATGGATTGAAGCCGGTTATCAAATTTTAATTACGGCTGACCATGGCATGAATGAAGACAAAAGCCACGGAGGGGCCTTATCGGAAGAACGTGAAGTCCCGCTGTTTGTCATTGGTGAATCTTTCACTCATCAATTTGGTTGTGAGCCAAGACAAACAGAGATTTGTGGCACGGTCTGTGAGTTACTAGGGCTTCGCAATCATGAAAAACCCGTGGCTGAAAACTTACTGCTCAAAAGAAAATTAGAAGTTGCCGCCTAAATAAAAATTTTGAGATAAAGAGCATATGACGATGCCCTTTGGCACCGTGGTTTCGACGGCAAGCGCCTTATTGCAGAGGGCTTGCCGGAAATATTCAAAGGATTATGTGGCGAAGGTAAGAATTGAAAAAAGTGAAACACGAGCGGTATAAGAACCCCATGCTTTACATGATGAATTTACACGCCTACTAATGGCTAGGGATACATGTATTTTTGGATATTAAAGTAAATGGCACAAGACCTTGTAACAACCGATAACTCTGAACTTGTTGAAGCTGAAGATCAAAGCGTTAAAGACTTTGTTACCTTTATGGTTGGTAATCAACTGTTTGGGATTTCAATCCTCTTGGTTCAAGACATCCTGCATCTGGAAAAAATTGCACCAATCCCTTTGGCTCCTCCTGAAATCAAAGGCTCCGTTAATATTCGTGGACGTATCGTCACCGTTGTTAGCGTGCGCATATGCTTAGGGCTTACCGAGCAGGAAGAAAAAGTTGAGGGAGACAGGGGCTCAAACATGGGTGTGACCATTGAGCAAAACGGAAACCTTTATACCTTGCTTGTCGATAGCATCGGTGATGTTGTCAGCCCTTCACCCAACAGTTACGAGAGCAACCCAGGCACCCTTGACCCCGTGTGGCGACAGTTTGCCAACGGTGTTTACCGTCTGGAAGGTCGCTTAATGGTGGCCCTTGACGTGGACCGTGTGCTGGCCATCAAACCCAAGTAGACGATATATATCGTGCCCTTGATATTCGAAGGGCCGAGAACAGCCGTAAGCTCGACACCCACACCTCTATTTGACGGGTGTGGGTCATTGCTGTCGAAATCAATACCGTCTCGCCCCAACGACATGCGCCTGAATGGTCTCTTCTGCTAACCGCCAGGTGCGGACGTCCTCTACAGAAGTTTCCAGCCATAGATAGCTGTCATTCCAAGAGTATAGGCCGCAAGAAGAACAACATTGATTGGATTTCCAGAAAGCTTAGGTGTTTTGATCTGTGACACATTCAAAGCCGCGAGGCTCAGTCCGCTGACATAGAGAATGATCGAAAAAACACCCGAACCAAACAGGCCTTCAAATAGAAATATAAAAACCAGGGCGATGTTATTGTTATCAATAGCCAGCCCGGTGTATTTCGCGCCATCAGCAAGGCCGAACGTGCTAAAATAACTGAGCCTGATCACCCCAGCGACAAGCATTAAAAATGCACCCGGCAGGAATATAGGATCGAACTTTCCATAACTTAAAAGAAGTATGGCAGGCGTAACACCATAGCTCACGATATCGATAAGCAGATCAAGTTGCCCACCAAACAATCCGTCGGAACCCGTTCGCCCTTTCATCCTGCGTGCAATCAGCCCATCGGCCCAGTCAAAGGCAACGGCCCAGATCATTCCGATCATTGCAGCAGAATAATGACCTAGTATGATGAAATATATAGCAAGAAGTGTACAGCATAGTCCTGCAAGAGAACAAATATTGGGAAGATCCCATATGTAAGAAAGAATAGATCTCGGTTGTATTTCTTGAGTATTAGAATTTTCAGTTGTCATTATTAAGTCCTGTAAACAGTAAGGGGTATCAATTTTATTATATTTAGTCTATATAACATGCTTGATTTCATAAATATTATTTTGATAAAGGTGCACAATAAATAATGATTGTCTATACCGTTGGAACGTTTGATTTGTTGCATGTGGGTCATTTGGCCTTGCTAAACCACTGTAGAACGTTGGGAAGCGTGGTTGCGGTTGGCGTTGCTTCTGATGAAGTCGTCAATCTTTACAAGCCCAACGTACCTGTTATTCCGCTCAATCAACGCATGGAAATGCTAAAAAACTTGCGGTGTGTCGACATTGTTCGCCCATACCATGAACTTGAATATGTATCGGGCTGCAAAGAATTGAAAGCCGATATTTTTGTGATCGGAGAAGATTGGGGCAGAAATCAGCATAATCTTGACGTGGAATCCTTTTTAGAGGCCGCAGGAAAGAAAATCCTTCAAGTTCGTTATAATCCTCGAACCTCATCGACGGAAATTAAGCAAGCCGTCATCGCTCAGACTCACGCCCCCTTATGCGCCGCATAACTTGGTGATTGCCCTCAGGTTAGCCATAACCGAAAGCCCATATTTTATCAATATAGCGGTGAAGGTCGTGTCAGGGGATCAGGATCAACACGAGTTTAAAGATCGTAAACCACCAATAATACGGATCCGAACCTCATCAAAGACAACGAATGCAAGGCTAACTTACCCCTGAAAACAGTGTTTCGTCCCTTAGGGATTTTCCTCAGAAAAGGCCCAAGGGACGAAGCCGCGCGAGGGCGTATTGTAAACCTTCACAGAATACATCCCCGTTTTCCCCCCGTTTTTTCCCAAATCAATTGCTTTTAAATCTAAATCATCCATGCAAGTGCTTATGGGCGACGCAGAAACGGCGGCGGCGGGCTGGAAGATCGGCTGGGAATGGGCATCGGGTAACTCGGGATAGACAACAGCAGATTGGCTGGAAATTGACTCTCAGTACTCGTTATTGCCCCACCCTTTGGGTGAGTTGTTTCTGGTGGAAGAACCATCGTAGCCC
>JAESSV010000151.1 GCA_016763895.1 Magnetovibrio sp.
ATCAATGAGGCCGGACGGATTGCGTGCACCTTGAGCAAGCCTTGGGCCGTGATGACGTTTGAACCGCACCCCGACAGTTACTTTAAACCCAATTGTGATCCCTTCCGGCTAACCATTATGCGCACCAAAACGCGCTTGATTGAAAGCTTGGGCGTGGATGAAGTGTTGATTCAACACTTTGATTCTGATTTTGTAAATTTGACGTCCGAAGCCTTTGTCGATGATGTGATTGTGAAAAGCCTTGGCGCGTCGCACGTGGTGGCGGGTTATGATTTTCGCTTTGGACAAAAACGCAGAGGCGATTGCGAGACGCTTTTAGGCTTTGGCCGCAAAAAAGGTTTTGGCTTTACGGCCGTGCCCCAAATATCAGCCCCCGATGGTCAGGTGTATTCATCAACGCGGGTTCGCCAATGTTTAAAAGCAGGCGATGTTGTGGCGGCATCTCAAATCCTGGGTCGCCATTTCGAACTTGAAGGTCGGGTTGAACATGGTGATGCCAGAGGCCGCCAATTGGGATTTCCCACCGCCAACATTCACTTGCATGATTTCTTGCGCCCGGCGACGGGGGTCTATGCCATCCGCGCGAGTCTGGATACGGGGCTGGATACGGGCGTAAATGCCGTTTGGATAGACGGCGTGGCAAATTTTGGCCGCCGGCCCACCTTTCATGCGAAAGACGATGTGATACTAGAGGCCCATCTCTTTGATTTTGAAGGAGATTTGTATGGAAAACATTTACGGGTCGAACTTGTTGACCGTTTGCGGGACGAGCGTAAATTTGCAGGGCTTGACGCTTTAAAAGCACAAATTATCGAAGATTGTGAAAAAGCTAGAGAAATCCTTTCAAAAGCAGGTTAAAAAGGCTTTTCATTCTTAGATCATATGATGGTAAGCCAAAATCATGAGCCTCGACTATAAAAACACCGTATTTTTGCCAACGACCGATTTCCCTATGCGGGCGGGTTTGCCCAAGCGTGAACCGGAAACCCTTAAACGTTGGAATGAGATTAATATTTACGCAAAGCACCGCGAAGCGGGGGCGGGGCGTGAACAATTTGTGCTTCATGACGGACCGCCATACGCCAACGGCCATTTGCACATCGGGCATGCGCTCAATAAGATTTTGAAGGATGTGATTGTGCGCAGCCAGCAAATGTTGGGCAAAGACGCCAATTACGTTCCCGGTTGGGATTGCCATGGGCTTCCCATCGAATGGAAAATCGAAGAACGATACCGTGCCGAAGGCAAGGACAAAGACGATGTTCCGGTCATTGAATTTCGCCAGGAATGTCGTGAATTTGCCAAAAAATGGATCGATATCCAACGCGAAGAATTCAAACGGCTTGGCCTTGTTGGCGATTGGGATAATCCCTATGCCACTTTGACCAACGCCGCCGAAGCCACCATCGTTCGTGAGCTTGGAAAATTCTTAATGAGCGGGGCCTTGTATAAGGGGGCTAAGCCCGTGATGTGGTCGGTGGTCGAAAAAACCGCTCTGGCCGAAGCCGAAGTCGAATACCATGACCACAATTCGCAAACCATTCATGTAAAGTTCCCCGTATCCGCCGCGCCCATTCCTGAAATGTTGGACGCTTCGGTGGTGATTTGGACCACGACACCTTGGACCATCCCCAGCAACCGGGCGGTGGGGTTTGGTGATTTTGATTATGGTGTTTATGAGGTTAAAGCGGTCGGCGAAAAGGCGATGGCCAAGGTTGGTGAGAAACTGATCGTTGCCGAAGCTCTTGCGGAACGTGTTGCTGCGGATATCGACATCACCGAATGGACAAAAATTGCCAGCCACAAAGGCCTTGAAGGCTTGGTTTGCAAACACCCGTTCCATGAATTTGGCTATGACTTTGACGTGCGCGCCTTGAAGGGTGATTTCGTCACCTTAGAAGCGGGTACAGGCATCGTCCATATTGCTCCCGGTCATGGAGCCGATGACTGGGAATTGGGTCTGAAAAACGGTATTGCCGTTCCCAATACGGTTAACGCCGACGGCACCTATACGGATCAAGTCCCCCTGTTTGAGGGCTTGCCGGTTTTGATTTTTGATGCCAAGAAAAAGAAAGCCCGCTTTCCCGCCAACAAAGCCGTTTCCGATAAACTGATTGAATTGGGCGCGTTGTTGGGGACGGACCGGATTGAACACAGCTATCCGCATTCCTGGCGTTCCAAGGCTCCGATTATTTTCAGAAATACCCCCCAGTGGTTTATTTCCATGGAAAAAACGGGGCTGCGCGATGCGGCATTGAAAGCGATTGAGGAAACAAATTTTGTGCCGTCATTGGACAAAAACCGTCTTCAGTCGATGATTTCCGACCGTCCCGATTGGTGCGTATCGCGTCAACGGGCATGGGGTGTGCCGATCGCCGTGTTTGAACACAAAGTCACGGGCGAGCCTTTGCGTGATGAAGCGGTCATGAAACGCATTGTTGATGCTTTTGAAGAAGACGGGGCGGACGCTTGGTATGTGCGCGATCCGCAAACGTTCCTGGGCGACGATTACAATGTTGATGATTACAAACAAGTCACCGACATTTTGGATGTTTGGTTTGATTCCGGCTGTACCCACAGTTTTGTTTTGGAACAACGCGAAGATTTGAAATGGCCTGCTGATTTGTATTTAGAAGGTTCTGACCAACACCGGGGATGGTTCCAATCGTCTCTTTTGGAAAGCTGTGGAACTCGGGGCCGCGCACCCTATGACACGGTTTTAACGCACGGCTTTATTTTGGATAACCGTGGCGACAAAATGTCTAAATCTGTCGGCAATACGATTACGCCCAAAGATGTTGAAGAAAAATACGGCGCGGATATTCTCCGTTTGTGGGTGGTGGGATCGGACTACACCAACGACTTGCCCTTTGGCGATGATATCCTCAAACAAAATTCAGACATCTATCGTCGTTTGCGCAACACCTTGCGGTTTTTGCTGGGCAACCTCAATGAATTTGAAGACAGCGAGCGTTTGGATTACGCCCAAATGCCACAATTGGAACGGTGGGTTTTGCACCGTTTGTGGGAGATCGATGTCAAAGTCAGAAAAGCCTGTGACGACTATCATTTCCACCCGTTGTTTACCGAACTGCACAATTTCTGCACGGTGGAACTCAGCGCTTATTATTTCGATATTCGCAAAGA
>JAESSV010000152.1 GCA_016763895.1 Magnetovibrio sp.
ATGAATCTGTGCACAACATTGACCGTTTATTACCCGCACTCAATGAAATTTCTAAACACAACGATAATCAAGTCCCGCCCATCGACAAACATATTGCGGCTTTCATCGCGACCCATTTCAATCAAGACGTTCACACCCAATTAAAAACCCTGGATTCGGAACAAGAAGACGTCTCAACGCTCGGCTTGTTGAGTATGTATGCGCTTATTCAATGGAAGCAAGATCACAAAAACCTCTTTGAGCTGACCAGTTGGTTTGGAAATTTACTGCAACCCGTCATCCAAACCTATCACAGCCACACCACCCAACGCACCATTGAGCAAGAAATCCCGGCCATCATTCGCCAAGGAAACCTTCCCAACCTCTTTGACCTGATTGATAACCCGGAACGCCGCAACTTAGATAGCCTGACCTTTAGGCAGGCTCAATATCAGTTTTCTCAGGCTGAAGAAGAAATCCAAGGCATGGTTGGTGAAGACATTAACCAAGAACAAATTGCACTTGAAAGCGGCGAAACAGCCACAGCCATGTTTGCCGTAATCGCCAGTATGTTGGCATCATCCGTCATTATATTTTTCATGTTGATGTAAGGAAGACGCCGTGAGCAATCAACAAACACCTGAAACAAAAGCCAAAAACAATGCCTTAACGTGGGTGCTGTTGGTTGGAACTTTTCTGGTGGTTCTTGCAGGCCCGACCATGATCGTCTTATTTTTTGGATTATTGCCAAGCTTTGTTGCCATCATCGTGGATCACAGCAAGGGGAAGAGTGCTGCGTTTTGTGTTGGCTCCATTAACTTTATTGGCGTATTTCCGTATGTGGTTAAACTGTGGGGCACCGACAACACATTCAACGATGCCTTTGCCATCACCACCGATCTTTTATCCATGTTGGTGATGTACGCATCGGCAGCGTTTGGTTGGTTGTTCTTTATGTTTTTACCCCCGCTGATTGCTTCCGTTGTCGTTATTATGCAGCAACGCAAGGTTGCCCAACTTCGCGGCGAACAAAAAGACTTGATTGAAGAATGGGGAGCAGATGTCACGGCCATCGTCGATTTAAAACGCACACCCCCCGATAATCGAAGATAATTTTAATGCGAGACTTTTGCTGAAATCACCGCATTTCTTACTGTTTTTTGGAGTTTTTCGAACGCACCAACTTCAATTTGACGAACCCGTTCGCGCGATATTGAAAATAATTTAGACAAACTTTCCAAGGTTACGGGCCTGTCTTGCAAACGCCGTTCGGTCAAAATTTTGCGCTCACGTTTTGAAAGACCTTTCATCGCCCCCGCCAACAATTCACGGCGGTGCATCAGTTCTTGGAAATTTGACAGAGCGTCTTCTTGGCTGATCCGATCATCTTCCAACCAATCCATCCATTCGCCCTCACTGTCCATCCGCTTCGGGGCGTTCAGGGATGCATCTCCTCCGCTTAAACGGCGGTTCATATTGACGACTTCGTGTTCGGGAACGGATAAACTTTCAGATATTTGTGAAACATGTTTGGGGCTAAGGTCCCCTTCTTCATAGCCTTTCATTTGACCCTTAAGACGGCGTAAATTGAAAAATAATTTCTTTTGTGCCGCCGTCGTGCCCATTTTGACCAAAGACCAGGAATGCAAAATATATTCTTGAATAGACGCTCTGATCCACCACATAGCATAAGTAGAAACTCGAAACCCTTTGCTGGGATCAAAACGATTGACCGCTTGAATCAAACCAACATTGCCTTCAGAGATCAAATCCGCCAAGGGCAAGCCATACCCGCGATTTCCCATGGCGATCTTGGCGACCAGTCGCAGATGGCTGTTGACCATATGATGAGCCGCTTTTTCTTCGCCCAAGTCCACCCAACGGTGGGATAAGTCTTGTTCTGCTTTGACACTGAGCATGGGGAATTTGCGAATTTCTTGGAGATAGCGCGAGAGATTTTGTTCTGGAGAAATACCCAACCGGGCAACTTGGGCTAAGGACTTTACAGTTTCTTTTTTTCGAAATATTTTGCTAATTGTTTTTGTGGACTTAACCATAACATGAATCTCCAAAATAATCGCATGGACCCAAAGGTCTGATTTTAGACCGCATAGTAATTATGCGTCTAATATACTTGACAACGATACTTGGTTTAAAACTGGAGTCAAATTATATTTTTAATTCATCATACAAATTGCAGATAAGGTTATCTTTTTGATTTTGAAGAAACATCTTTTCCTGCGTCGTTGGATGGACGAATCCCAGTTCATAGGCATAGAGAGCCTGATGGTCCAATTGATCAACGATAGCACGGGCGTGAGGCGTTAGCTTGGACCGTCGAGACTTGCCCCCGCCGCCATAAACAGGATCGCCGATGATGGGGTGACCGATGGACGTCATATGTACTCGAATTTGATGCGTTCGCCCCGTTTCCAATCGACATTCAACCAAGGCGGCAACATCGCCCAAAGTCTTGAGCACCTTGAAATGCGTCACCGCAGATTTACCGCCACGATCCACAATCGCCATTTTCTTGCGGTTCTGGGGGCTTCGACCAATGTGACCTTCGATGGTTCCTTTGGGCGGCATGGGCACGCCCCACACCAGAGCCAAATAGGCTCTGTCCATGGAATGATCCGCAAATTGTTCGCATAAGGCAACATGTGCGGCATCATTTTTGGCCGCAATCATCAACCCGCCCGTGCCCTTGTCCAAACGATGTACGATGCCTGGGCGAGCCACCCCCCCAATCCCGGAAAGGCTGGCACCGCAATGAAATAACAAAGCATTTACAAGTGTTCCATCCGCATTGCCGGCTGCGGGATGAACCACCAGCCCGGGCGGTTTATCAATGACAATGACGTCGTCGTCTTCATAAACAACGTGCAAAGGAATATCTTGAGCAACTGGCTCGGCCGCCACCACAGCCGGAATATGCACGGTGTATTCTTCGCCGTCCCGAACCTTCCGGGATGCGTCTTGTGCGGGTTGTTCGACGGATTTTAGGGTCAAGGTGACATGACCTTGATCCATCAACGCTTTGATGCGCGATCGAGAATATCCCTCGACCTCTTCCGCTAAAAACTTGTCCAATCGAACCCCGGCCTTGTTTTTAGGTACCTTGACGGTGTATGTGGTCTGTATATTGTTATTTTTCATTTTAAGGTCTTAACACATGAATGCACTCAAGGGCGTCGTCATTTTAATGAGCCTGTTAATTGCCGTCTTAATGACGATGATGGCGTATGGACTATACCAGAAGTCACAAAACTCTGACTTTAAGTTTTTTAACTTCAATGACACCTCACAAGCGCCAGCGGAAAATATACCCTCAGCCCCCGTATCGGGTGCGCTTAAAAGGCCAACACAGGTTTTGAAAGCCTCTTTTGGTGATGTTACCTTGGACTTGGCCCCCGGAGCCAGCATTGTTTCGGCAACACCCTCGGGGCAACAGTTGGTGATCATCACCGCGAACGATGGCATCCGGGCCGATCAAGTGTGGATGTTGGACTTAACCAGCGGCAAAATTTTGGGCCGCGTCCACGCAGGACAATAATGTTATGGCTTTGATCGCGATCCCTACGGATCTTTTGGACACCATCAAAGCTCACGCTGAAGCAACCTATCCCAAAGAATGTTGTGGTTTATTGGTGGGGGTAACGGCCCCAGACGGCATGGTCCATGTTCAACGCGTGGTGCCCAGCCCCAACACCACCCAAAAAAACCAAAAAGACTCTTTTGAAGTGGATGCCAAGGTTCGCTTTGACGTTATGCGGTCGCATGAAAACACCGACCAAGACATCGTCGGCCATTATCATTCCCATCCCGACCACCCCGCCAAACCGTCCAAGACCGACATCGACATGGCGTTTGAGCCTGAATTCGTGTGGATGATTGTCGCCGTTGATCAAGGTCTGGCAACCGACGTTAAGGCATGGCGGCTGGACTTGGAAAATCGCTCTTCCACGCCCCTCACCTTGCTTGTGTCTCAGGCGGAATAAATGGCATCCGATTGCATCACCCCCAAAGGCTTTAAAACCCTTCAAGATGAATTGAGCCAGCTTTGGGAAGTTGAACGCCCCAAAGTGGTGCGCACGGTGCATTGGGCCGCAGGAAATGGGGATCGTTCGGAAAACGGGGATTATATCTATGGCAAAAAACGTTTGCGCCAAATTGATGGGCGATTACGATTTTTACGCAAACGTCTGGAAAGCCTCACGGTTGCTGATCCACGAGACCAAAAAAATCAAAGCCAAATATTCTTTGGGGCTACCGTAGAATACGAAAGAGGAAATTGTGATTTAAAATCCAACACCATCGTTGGCAAAGACGAAACCGACCCGGCCTTGGGCTTGATCAGCATTGATTCCCCCATCGGGCGGTCTTTGCTGAAAAAATCGGTGGGCGATTTGGTTGTCGTGCATACGCCTGCGGGTGAAGAAGAACTGGACATTGTCCGAATTTCTTATCCACCTAAAGATTCAGACCAACGTTAAGCGGCCCGCCTTAATCACCCAACACCAAGCCTTCGCGGCGGGGATCAGCGGCGCCCACCAGTCCATGGGGCTGAACAGCAATGATGTGCAAACCACTGTTTAAATCACGCACATTGACCGTGTGCCCCATGGATCTAAGGGCTGTGGCTAAATCTTGTTGATCCGGTCCACTTTCCAGGTCAACTTTGCCAAAACGGTCCACGAAATGTGGCAAGGCCAAGGCTTCAGCCACATTCATTTTCCAATCAATAACGGCCACCAAGGTCTTGGCCACATAGCCAATAATGCGCGATCCGCCGGGGGACCCCAAAACAAACTTCAGTTTCCCGTCTGGGCCATAAACGATGGTTGGCGACATGGAAGACCGGGGGCGTTTGCCCGCTTGTAACCGATTGGCCACGGGCAAACCGTTAACTTCGGGCACAAAAGAAAAATCCGTCAATTCGTTGTTGAGCAAAAACCCCCGAGCCATCACCCGAGAGCCAAAACCATTTTCAATGGTGGTGGTCAACGACACCGCATTGCCATCCCCGTCGACAATGGACAAATGAGACGTTGACGGGAACTCGATGGCATTGTCCATGGCCTGTTCTTTTGCCTCCGCCCAAGGCGGCGTTCCCGATTGGACGTTTAGGGCGGCTGTGGACGGATCGATCAAAGCGGCGCGGTCTTTTAGATATTGCACATCCAAAAGACCCGTGGCCGGCAAATCAACAAAATCACTGTCCGCCATATAACGCCCCCGATCGGCAAAGGCCAAACGGCTGGCTTCTGTCATCAGGTGGATGGTTTTGGGCGTGCGTTTGGACATGTCAAAGTTTTCTAAAATGCCCAAAATTTGCCCCACCGTCAAAGCCCCCGACGACGGGGGCCCCATGCCACACACCCGATACGTGCGGTATAAAACGCACACCGGCGGGCGTTCGACCACCGTGTAAGATTTCAGATCATTAAGGTTTAACAGCCCCGGATTATTTTTGGCGCCTTGCACCGCCTTTACAATATCCGTGGCAATTTCACCTTGATAAAAAACGGCCGGACCTTGGGCGGCAATCAAACGCAAGGTTTGAGCGTATTGGGGGTTTTTCAACACATGGCCGGCGACCAACGGTTGGCCGGATGCGTCAAAAAAATAAGCTTTTGTATCCGGATAGGTGGCCAGTCGATCTTTGTCATTCGAAATGAGTTTTGATAAGCGCGGCGAAACAGAAAAACCTGATTCTGCCAACGCAATCGCCGGAGCCAACACACGTTTCCAACTGAGCTTTCCATAGCGAAGATGCGTTTTGTACATCAACATCAAAGTGCCCGGCACGCCAACCGCGCGCCCGCCGACGACCGCTTTGAAAAATTTCAGGGGCGTTCCATCCGGTTTTAAAAACAAATCGGGTGTCGCATGACCCGGAGCCTTTTCACGCCCATCATAGGTCGTAATTTTGCCCAGTTTGGCGTTGTGATAAACCAAAAAAGCACCACCGCCGAGCCCGCTGCTTTGGGGTTCCACCAATCCCAAAACCATTTGTGCGACAACCATGGCATCGATGGCGTTGCCGCCGTCTTGCAAAGCCTTGTAACCGGCTTTTGATGCTAAAGGGTTCGCCACCGCCACCATAAATTTTTGGGCTTCTACGGCGAAAGTCTGACCCCGTCCCGTCGCGGCTTCGGGGGAAACATCTTGGCCAAAAGCAGGGCCCGACAACACCCCCAATACACACAAAACCTTGGCGACAACCTTCATGAAAAAATTCTCCCGCTTGGGTAAGTAATTGGTGTAGCCTATGCCCTTATTTTCAAAACACAAGAAAGACTATATTATGACAACAGCCCCTTTAACAAAACTAAGTCGTGCCAAAGCCCTCACCCGGCTTGGCATCGCGGTCGGAGCCCTTTACATGGCACCCGCCATAGTACAGCTCGACACGGCCCATGCTTCTGGTGCTATTTCACTGGCTTCTGATCCGTTGACCGCCCAAGAATGCAGCGATTGTCACCCCGCGTACAAACCGAGTTACCTGCGCGCTTATGCTTGGCAAAAAATTATGGCCAATTTGGGCAACCATTTTGGTGAGGATGCCAGCATTAATGATGAAACGACCCGCGTAAAAATTGAAGAATACCTGGTCTACAATGCCAGCCGCCCCCGCAGAATTGGCCTGCGCATCACCGAAAAAAAATGGTTTAAACGCAAGCACCAGGGCCATAAAATGTTGGCGAAACTTGAAAAAAACAAAATGACTTTTTCAAATTGCGTCCTGTGCCACCGCGTTAAAACCAATGCGCGTGTCATTGACCGCCGCCCTAAATAAAATATTTTTTTGCTGTTTTTTTTCTTTAGGGTCAGACCTTTAGTTTGATTCTGACCCTAAACGTCATTTATTTGACGCAAACGTCATTTAGGCTCACCATGTAACACATAAGCATAGTGATCGTACAACAGAGTAACCAATGAGGGTGCTCGATAATGACGCCAAAAGACTCGAACACGGAATTTAACTTTGACATAAACGAAGGCACCTATGACTGGTGTGTGAAGTCGTTTCATGCCTTGCGCAACACCCTTGGCGTTAACCTTAAAGTCCACCATGACTTAGATCTTTCTGAACAGGGTGACATTTTTCTGTTCAATCACTTTGCCCGTTTTGAAACCATCGTTCCCCCTTATATCATCCATAAAGCTTGTGGCAGTTACTGTCGAACGGTGGCGGATCATGCCTTGTTTGAAGGCAATGAACGCGTGAGCTCGTTTCTCCGCAGCGTCGGGGCCGTGCCCAACACGATGCCGGGGCTTTTGCCCTTTTTGGCTGCTGAAATCTTAAGCGGACGCAAGGTTGTCATTTTCCCCGAAGGCGGCATGGTCAAAGATCGCCGCGTCATGGATGACGAAGGCGAATTCAACATCTATTCCAGAACCGCCGAAGAACGCCGCAAACATCACAAAGGGGCCAGCGTGCTGGCGCTCACCCTCGACATCTTCAAACGCCGCATCCTAACCTTACAGCACCGATCTGATACGACACGTTTGGACAGGTGGACCAAAACTTTGGGCATGCCGTCAAGGGAAGCCTTGTTGAAAGCCGCCGCGAAACCCACGGTAATTGTACCCGGAACCATTACGTTTTACCCCTTGCACATTGACGAAAATGCCTTCAGCAAAACCGCTGTATTTTGGTCCAAGGGCCTGAGGCGTCAGTTTCTTGAAGAATTGGTGATCGAAGGCAATATCTTGCTCAAAGACACCGACATGGACATTCGCTTTGGCGATCCTCTTTACACCCACAAGCAATGGCGTTGGTGGGAACGCATGTTGATGGAAAACTATTTTAAGAAGGTGAATTCATTAACAGACCTCTTTAACCTGCGCGGGCAACATGCCAAAGACTGGTCTGAACGCATGTTGATCAGATGTATTTCTTCAGAAACAAAACGCATTCGCGACCTCAGCATGAAAGCCCTTTACACCGGAATTACAGTTAATTTGAGCCACCTGGCTTCAAGTTTGATCATCTGCATGATTGAACATGGACACAAATCCATAGACTTAAAAACATTTCATTACACCTTGTACTTAGCGCTTAAGAAACTTCAAGACCAAGAGGGTGTTGCCTTACACCGCAGTTTGTATTGGCCCGATCGGTATCGGGGCTTGATCGAAGGTAAATGCACCGAATTGGACAGGTTTTTATCGACCATAGAAACAGCCGGATTAATCGAGCTTTCCGATAAGGCCTATCATTTTTTGCCGCCGTTGTTTCAGGAATTCAAATTTGATGAAGTTCGCCTCAGCAACCCAATTTTGATTTATGCCAATGAAGTCGCGCCGATCCCCAAAGTCAAAAAGATCATTGACGAATCGCTTATAGAAGCTGAAAAAATCACCGAACTTGAACTTGTTGAGCTGTTGTATGACGATGAAATTCGGGCTTTTGAATGGAACAACCGTCACTTTCACAAAACCCAGCATAACGATATTAATGACAAGGAAACGGCGACGACTAACGGCGCCCCGTTTTTTCACTGCCCCAAGGGGAAAAAGCCCATTGGTATCCTTTTGGTCCATGGCCTTTTGGCGTCTCCTGCGGAATGGAACGCCTATGGCGATAAGCTGCAAAAAGAAGGCTATGCTGTTTTAGGCGTTCGTCTTGCCGGACACGGCACATCGCCTTGGGACTTGCACACCCGCAGTTGGCAAGAATGGCTGGACTCCATCAAACGTTGTTATCGCATTTTATCGGCGCACTGTGACAAGGTTGTTGTGATGGGCTTTTCTTCGGGGGGTGCGCTGGCTTTGATCCATGCCGCATCAGGGCCTAAAAACCTAGCGGGTGTTGCCAGCATCAATGCCCCAATCAAATTTCAAGATGCCAAAATAGCATTTGTGCCGTTCCTCAACACCTTCAACAAAGTGGCCGAATGGTTGCCCATGGTCGACAACGTCTTGCCGTTTCGCAGCAACGACAGCGAACACCCTCGCATCAACTACCACGCCATGCCCATTCATGCCTTGAACCAAATGCGCACCATGATTGACAAGATGCAAAACCGTCTGTCCGAAATTCAGGTGCCCGTGTTGTTGGTTCAAGCAAACCAAGATCCCGTGGTCCACCCCGACAGCGTCAATTACATCTATCAAAAGCTGTCCACCGACCGGAAATTGAAATGGATCAAACAAGACATCCACGGCATTGTTACCGAGGAAGGGTCCAAAAGCTGGGACGTCCTTGATACTTTCTTGGCCCGAATGACACCGTCACAAGCGGAGGATACACCATGAGCGAATTCTCTCAGCTGCCATGCAGTCCCGCTTGGGACATTTTATCCAATACGGCAAAAGCCCATCCTGACTTAAGGTGCCTCGATTTTTTGGGCAACACGATGACCTATGGTGAAGTTTGGGCAACGGTGCGTTTGGCGGCACGGGGATTACAAGATTTGGGTGTTAAAAAAGGCGACCGGGTTGGCTTGTGCCTGCCCAATTGTCCTTATTATGTGATTGCGCACTACGCCACACTTTTGGCCGGGGGGACGGTGGTGAACTTCAATCCACTGTACACCAAACAAGAAATTCATCACCAAATTGTTGATAGTTCCATCACCATCATGTTCACGTTGGACATCAAAACCATCTATGAAAAAGTCGCGTCCGCGCTGCACAACACATCCCTGCGGTCGATTGTTGTGTGCGCTTTAAGTGAAGCCTTGCCGCCCATAAAAAGTTTATTGTTTCAAGTCTTCAAGCGCGCCGAAATTGCGACCATTCCCAAAGATTTGGGCCACGTTCCGTTTGAGCTTTTGATTGCTGACAAAGACGAGCCGAGACCCGTCGACATTGATCCCAAAACAGACATTGCCATCCTTCAATACACAGGCGGCACCACGGGGGTTCCCAAAGCCGCCATGCTCACCCACGCCAACATCCGCGCCAACACAGAACAAGTGCGTTTGTGGCTGGACGATACCGAACCCGGGCAAGAGAAATTCCTGTGCGTGATCCCTTTTTTCCATGTGTTCGCCATGACGGCGGCCATGAACTTTGGCCTCACCACCGGGTCAGAATTGATCTTGTTGCCGCGCTTTGACCTGAGCGACCTTTTGGACACCATCACCCAGAAAAAACCCACCATATTCCCGGCGGTCCCGACCATTTACGGGGCCATTAATGCCGCCCAAGACTTAGACCGCTATGACTTGAAATCCATTCGCTATTGCATCAGCGGTGGCGCCCCCCTGCCCGGCAAGGTCAAAACCGGATTCGAAGCCATCAGCGATTGCGTTCTGGTCGAAGGCTATGGCCTGTCCGAAGCTTCGCCGGTCGTGGCGTGCAACCATCCCAAGCGCGAAAACAAAGCCGGCTCCATTGGTTTGGCGTTGCCCTGGACTGAAATTGAATGTCGCGATCTGGACGATTTTGACAAGGTATCGGCCCCGGGCGAACCCGGTGAATTGATTATAAAAGGCCCGCAAGTCATGGCCGGCTACCTTGACAATGAAGACGAAACAAATTTGGTGCTCAACGACGGCTGGCTCAGAACCGGGGACGTGGGATACCAGGACAAAGACGGCTATTTCTTTTTAACCGACCGCATCAAAGACTTGATCATTTGCTCAGGGTTTAAAGTTTATCCCCATGTAATTGAAGAAGCTCTGTACCGACACGAAGACGTTTATGAGGCCATCGTTATTGGCATTCCCGACGATTACCGGGGCGAAGTGCCCAAGGCGTTCGTCACCTTGAAATCTGGGGCCAAAGCCACGGCCGAAAGCCTTTTGGCTTATGCGAATAAAAACCTTAATCCCATAGAACGCCCCATCGCCGTCGAAATTCGCAACGAACTTCCCAAAACACTTGTTGGCAAACTTTCAAAAAAGGAACTGATCAAGGAACAATCTCATGGATAAGTTCTATTCCGTTGATGAATTGGCGCATGAATGCGACGTCACCCCACGCACCATTCGCTTGTACATTGAAAAAAAATTACTGGCCCCCGTCCGTGTGGGCCGCAGCTTTGTCTTTACACAAAAAAGCGTCAAACGCTTGCAAACGATTTTACGAGACAAATGCATCGGGTTTTCTCTCCACGACATAAAAAAACGTCTCGACGCGAAGTCTACGGATGAATTCAAAAGCCTGATTGCTCGGGTGGATGGCGTCATTTCTGCGGCGAAAACGGAACGTAAAGACTTGAGCAAACAACTGTCCAAGACTTGTCATTAACCAAGACTTGTCATTAACCAAGACGGGTCATTAACCAAGACGGGTCATTAACCAAGACGGGTCATTAACAACGCGGGCCATGAACCAAGCGGGCCATTAAAAGGAATAAAAACATGAAATCTATTGTTATAGCCGGGTATGTTCGATCTCCGTTTACCTTTGCCACTAAAGGCCCGCTTGCCCACACGCGACCCGATGAAATCGCCGCTCAAGTTGTGCGCGCCTTAATCAAACGCACAGGCGTGGCGGGAAAAGACATCGAAGACCTCATCATGGGCTGTGCCTTTCCAGAAGGCGAACAAGGCTTTAACGTCGCAAGGTTGGTGGGGTTCATGGCCGACCTGCCTTTATCCGTTGGCGGCGTAACGGTGAACCGGTTTTGTGGTTCGTCCATGCAAGCCATCCACATGGCCGCGGGGGCTATGCAAATGGGCGCCGGAGAAGCCTATATTTGTGCGGGCATGGAAAGCATGAGCCGCATGCCGCTGACGGGCTTTAATCCCCTGCCCCACCCGGAATTGGCCAAACGCATGCCCGGCGCGTACATGGGCATGGGAGAAACGGCCGAAAACGTTGCCGTAAAATACAAATTTACCCGCGAAGAACAAGACGCCTTTTCTCATGTCAGCCACCAAAAAGCCGCCAGCGCTCAAGCCGCCGGGCATCTGAGCGAAGAAATCATCGCCATCAAAACAACACACGGCATGGTCAAAGAAGACGGGTGTATCCGCGCGGAAACATCTCTTGAAGCCTTGGCCGATTTAAAACCAGCTTTTTCAGAAACAGGCACCGTAACGGCGGCAAGCTCATCGCCCTTAACCGATGGCGCCTCTGCTGTATTGGTCACCACCGAAGATTATGCCAAGGCCCATAAGCTGAAACCCCTTGCCCGGATTGCCTCTTTTGCGGTGGCCGGGTGTGATCCAAAAATTATGGGCATTGGCCCGGTGGAAGCGACACAAAAAGCCTTAAAACGCGCGGGGATTACCCTTGATGACGTAGAC
>JAESSV010000153.1 GCA_016763895.1 Magnetovibrio sp.
CGCACCACCGCCATGTCGCGGGCATTATATATGACGCCTTCTTCTTGTTTAAAGGCCCCGTCGTGTTCTTCGTCCACAACGATCAGGCCTAAATCTTGAAACGGCAAAAACAAGGCTGACCTTGCCCCGACCACCACCTTCACCCGGCCGTCGGCGACCGCTGTCCACGTTTCGCGGCGTTCGCGCGCGCCCAAATCCGAATGCCAACCCGCCGGACGGGCCCCAAAGCGTTTTTCAAACCGCGCCAACCATTGCGACCCCAACGAGATTTCCGGCAACAACACCAACACTTGGCGGTCTTGTTTCAAGGCTTGGGCCACGGCTTCGAAATAGACCTCGGTTTTGCCGGACCCCGGCACACCGTCCAACAATGTGGCGGCAAAGGCCTTGGCCTTTACATTTTTCACCAGATGCAGCGCCGCTTCGTCTTGGGCTTTGGACAAGGTGGGCCCGGGATAATCGGCATCGGGTTGATCCCAAGCCCGTTCAACCACCATCTTAACCTCGACCAAGGCCTTTGCTTTGGCCAAGCCCAAAACCACAGCAGGACTGCACCCCGCAGCCATGGCCGCATCGTTTGCGGTCATGGGCGGATGATTTTTGAGCGCCTCGAACACCCGTTTGCGGGTGGCCGTCATTTTAAGATCGGGGAGGGTATCGGCCAAACGCCAAGCCTTCACACCCTTGGGATCTTCGAGGGCATCGGGCACACTCATGGTCATTTTCAAGACCTGGCCCGGGCTCGACAAGGTATAGCTTGCCACCCAATCGACAAATTTTCGCGTCACGGCGGGCATTTTAGGGGTCGAGAGCTTTTCGAATACGGATTTCAGTTTGGATTCGGCAAAGTCGCCCTGGCCTTTGCCCCACACGACCCCCACCAACTTGCGCGGACCAAAGGGCACCCGCACATAGCTTCCGAGCGTCAACACCTGATCATCGCCGACGCGGTAATCATACACCGGGCTGGCCCCATACCGTCCCACGGGAACGGGCAAAAGCACGGCCACCCGTTGCCCCGAGGCAAAGGTTAGGTCGTCGTCAAACGGGTGCGAATCGATTTTTGTCATATCCCTACCTTACGGAAGGAAAGCCTTAACGAAAATGGTTCATGATACAAGCTGGCGATTCGCGAATATGAGGATGACCATGACAGCCCATACAAAAATACCAAAAAGCTTGCTCAACGACGCTGATGTTGGCTCTTTTTTACTGGACAATCCTGACTTTTTCTCTCGTAACCCAGACGTTCTGGTCAAGATGAAAAGTCCCGGCAGGTATTCAGATCAACCCGAAGGCGTGGTTGATTTTCAATCCGTCATGGTCGACCGATTGCAAGACGAAGTGCAAAACTTGGCCGCGTGTACCCAAGACGTCATCGAAACCAGCCGCAACAATATGACTTTTTTGACCCGCACCCACGCGGCCGTCTTGGCCTTGTTATCGGCAAAGGACGTGGACCATATGGCGCGCATCCTCACCGATGACTTGCCGCTTTTATTGGATGTTGAATTCGTGGCCTTTGCTTTTGAACAAGATATCAAAGCTCAGGCGGCCTTGCGTTTGCCGGGGGCGCGCATGTTGCCCTTTGGCTATATAGATTCCCAACTGGGTGTCGGCGGCGACGTGGCCTTGGTCCACGACATGGTTGATGACGGCACTTTGTTCGCCGACAACAGCAACCAAGTGCATTCTGCGGCGATCGCTCGATTACGATCGGGCGAACACACCGCATCGGGCGTGTTGGCATTGGGGTCCAGCACACCGGGCATGTTTCATCCGGGACAAGGCACGGATCTCTTGAATTTCTTGACCAGAACCACCGAAAAACTGTTCAACAAATGGCTCACACCCAGAGCCTAGCCCCAAATTTTGAACAAAGTCCTCTGGCGGCCGCAAAGGTCGAGCCGGCGCTGAGGCTTGTGTTGGCGAATTGGTATGAATGGCTGGCTCATGAAAAGCGATCCTCGCCCCACACTCTGGATGGCTATGGTCGAGACATCACGGATTTTTTCAATTTTTTGCGTGGCCATTTAGGCTTTACGCCCGGCCTCAAAGACCTTGAACATCTGGTCACCATCGATTTTCGCAGCTACCTTGCGTGCATGGCCAATGCGAACAAAAGCCGGTCGACCATTGCCCGCCACATGTCCACCGTTCGCACCTTGTTTAAACACATGGAACGCGAAGGAATCCTCAGCAACGGAGCCATTTGGGCGCTCCGCACCCCCAAGGTGCCCAAATCCTTACCCAAAGCCCTGACCATAGATGACGCTTTGTCTTTGGTTCATGACGTGGACCAAATATCTGATGAGCCTTGGGTGGGCAAGCGCGACCAGGCTTTGTTAATGATGTTATACGGTGCCGGATTGCGCATTGGCGAAGCCTTGTCGTTAAATGTTTCTGACCTTCCCCAAGGGGACGTCTTTACAATAACCGGCAAAGGCAACAAGCAACGGGTGGTGCCTTTGTTGGCAGAAGTCAAAACCGCTGTGTTGGACTACGTTCACTCCAGCCCCTTTCCCATGACCCAACAAAGCCCCTTGTTTTTGGGCGTTCGGGGCAAACGGTTAAATCCTGGCGTGGCGCAAGCCATGGTGCGTCAAGCCCGCGTATTACAAGGGCTTCCGCAATCGGTCACGCCCCATGCTCTTCGCCACAGTTTTGCAACTCACCTTTTGGCCCAAGGCGGTGATTTGCGCACCATTCAAGAATTGTTAGGCCACGCCTCGTTAAGCACCACACAACGCTACACCGAAGTCGACGCCCAACGTTTACAAAATGTCTACCAAAGCGCGCATCCACGCGCCAAAAGAACCAAGACTTAAGACGGGTCCGCTTTCCGTATTCACAAACGGGCTTTTTTCGGTTAGTTTTAGGCAGATATACAATTGCAGATAGCCTACAGAGTCAGCGGAGCTTGACAAATTGGACGACGTTTATCTCACCTTACAAAGCGAATTCCTTGACGAGGCACGAGATCGCCTTGGCGAAATGGAAGACTGCCTGAACGATGCCTATACCGGCCAAACTGATGGTGCAGAAGCTTTGATCAAATTGCGCCGGGAAGCTCACACGCTGAAAGGCATGGGCAATGCTTTTGGCTTTCCCCTGATCACCGTTCTGACCCACCGCCTCGAAGACTATATGTCCCATTTGTCGGAACCGACCGCAGAACACAGCAAAGACATTCAATATTTTATTGATCGCACATGGGATGTGGTTCGCCGGGGTGAAAATCCATCGGACAGTGAAACCCGGGAAGTCTTGCGCGCCCTGCCCGTTTTTCGCAGTCACCAAAATATAAATGCCGATGAACTGGACACCGAAATTTTATTGGTGTGTGATTCTCAAACCATCGCCCGCAAAATTGGCAATGATCTCACCGCATATGGCTTTCGCATCATAAATGTTTCCAACGCCCTAGATGCCTTGTCCATGGCGGTCAGCATGCACCCCGACATCATCATCACCAGCGGCGTTTTGAAAGGCCTCAATGGATTTGATTTGGTTCGGGCCTTGAGCGCTATGCACGCGACCAAACACGTTCCGTTGGCTGTGTTCACCAGCTTTGATGCCGAACATCCCGAAGTGATGTCCCTTGCGTCCAGCATTCCCGTGGTCCACTTGGGGCCAGATGTAAGCGACGAGCTAACCTTGGCCTTGACCAATTTGGAATACCAGACCTTAGCCCCATCACATGTGGACCGCGCGTCCTAACACCGCCATGGCGGCTTCTTTAACCGCTTCGGCGGTGCCCGGATGGGCATGAGATGTGCGGGCAATGTCTTCGCTTGAGCCCCCAAATTCCATGGCAAGAACGACTTCTTGGATCAATTCACCAGCCCCCGGGCCAATGATGTGAGCGCCCAGAACCTTGTCGGTTTTCGCGTCCGCTAATATCTTCACAAAGCCTTCGGTTGAGCCCACCGCTTTGGCCCGTGCGTTGGCCATAAACGGAAACTTGCCCACGTTATAGTCAACGCCGTCCGCTTTGAGCTGTTCTTCGGTTTTGCCCAAGGCGGCAATTTCGGGGTGCGTATACACCACACCCGGAATGGCCCCGTAATTGACGTGTCCGGCTTGTCCTGCCAAACGTTCGATACAGGCAATGCCTTCTTCTTCGGCCTTGTGCGCCAACATGGCTCCGCCGACCACATCGCCAATGGCATAAATGCCAGAGACATTGGTTTTATAATGACCGTCCGTGACGACGAAACCGCGTTTGTCCACATCTACGCCAACGTTTTTAAGGCCCAAATGGTCGGTAAAGGGACGCCGTCCAATGGCCACCAAAACCACATCTGCTTTTATGGTTTCAACATCGCCACCGGCGGCGGGTTCAAGCGACAGCGTCACGCCACCTTTGGCGACTTTCGCTCCGGTGACCTTGGTGCCAAGCTTGAATTTAAGGCCTTGTTTTTTAAACGTGCGCGTGGCTTGTTTCACCACGTCTGCGTCCATACCCGGTAAAATCGCGGGCAAGAATTCGATCACCGAAACTTCGGCACCAAGCCTGCGCCACACCGAACCCAATTCCAAACCAATCACACCACCGCCAATCACCACCATGGATTTGGGAACCTTGGACAAGTTCAAAGCCCCCGTAGACGTGACGATTTGTTTTTCATCAACCTCAACGCCCCCAAGCGGGGCGGGTTCAGATCCCGTCGCAATGATGATGTGCTTGGCGGTATAGGTGTCATTGCCCACTTGAACCTGACCGGGCGCCGTTATTTTTGCCAGGCCGACAAAACGAGTCACTTTGTTTTTCTTAAACAGAAAATCAATACCTTTGGTCAAATCCCCGACAATGGCATCTTTGCGCCCCAACATGGTCGAAAGGTCTAATTTTGGGGTGCCGACGTTTACGCCATGCGCGGCAATATCATTGCCGGCTTCTTCAAACAAATGCGACGATTGCAAAAGCGCCTTAGACGGAATGCAGCCGACGTTCAAACACGTCCCACCCAAGGTTTTTCGGGCATCGACACAAGCCGTTTTAAAGCCCAATTGTGCCGCGCGAATGGCGGCCACATAACCGCCCGGGCCTGCACCAATGATCGAAACGTCAAAAGCTGTATCCGTCATAAGTTTGTTCCTTTACTTTAAGCGTCGATCATAATGCGTTCGGGATTTTCCAGGCACTCTTTGACCCGCACCAGGAACGTGACGGCTTCGCGACCGTCAACGATGCGGTGATCATAGCTCAACGCCAAATACATCATGGGGCGAGCCTCAATCGATCCGTCCGGCATAACCATGGCGCGCTGTTGAATTTTGTGCATGCCCAAAATGCCCGACTGGGGCGTATTTAGAATGGGCGTTGACAGCAACGAACCAAACACACCGCCGTTGGTGAGCGTAAAGGTGCCGCCGCTCATGTCATCAACACTCAAGCGACCTTCACGAGCCCGGCGACCGAAATCACCGATGGATTGTTCGATGCCCGCAAACGACAAGGCATCACAATCGCGCACCACCGGAACCACCAAACCATTTTCGGTGCCGACCGCCACGCCAATATCATAATGATTTTTATAGATGATATCGTTGCCACTAATTTCCGCATTAATCGCTGGAATTTCGCGCAGCGCCGTCACGCAAGCTTTGATAAAGATGGACATAAAGCCAAGCTTCACACCATGTTTCTTTTCAAAACCTTCCTTGTATTTCGCCCGCATGGCCATCACGGCGGTCATGTCGACTTCGTTAAAGGTGGTCAACATCGCGGCTGAGTTTTGGGCTTCTTTCAAGCGCGAAGAAATCACCCTGCGCAATCGTGTCATGGGTACTTTTTCTTCACGAGGGCCAGCCAAACGTGTGGGGTATTGTGCCGCTTGTGGAGCGGACGCAGGAGACGTTTCCGAAGGCGTGGGCATTTGTGTGGGCGCAGGTGCAGGAGCTTGCGTGGGTGCTTGCATTGCCGCAGGTGCCGCAGGTGCCTTTTGAGAGTCCATATGTGCCAACACATCTCCCTTGACCAAACGTCCATCTTTACCGGTCCCCGTTAGGGCACTTGGGTCTATGTCATTTTCTTCAACCAATTTTTTCACGGCTGGAGAAAGAGCACTTTCCGCAGCAGCGTCCGAATCTGGCTGGGCCGTTTTTGCCGTTTCCTCTTGTGGAGCCGGTGTATCCGCAACCGCGCCTTCTTCAACCACGCCCAATAACCCGCCGACTTCAATATCGGTTCCTTCCGGGGCGGCGATTGATTTCAAGACACCCGACGAAGGGCACGGCACTTCGACCGTGACTTTATCGGTTTCTAATTCGCACAAGGATTCATCAACATCCACAGCATCTCCGGCTACTTTGAACCACTTTGTCACAGTTGCTTCTGTAACGGATTCACCTAAGGTAGGAACTATGATTTCGCTCGCCATTTCGACCTCTCAAATACTTTAATTAATATTGTGGGCGTTGGTGGGGTTGTTCCAAATCGGACACATTACCCTCTAAAGCCTGATCAACCAACCAGGCCTGTTGTTTTTGGTGTTTCGACAGCATGCCCGTTGCCGGACTAGCCGCCCCGCGGCGCCCCACATACATCGGGGTAACGCAGTCATTATCTAAGTCACGCAATATGGTTTCGATGCGTTGGGCGACAAAGAACCAGGCGCCCATATTCGCAGGTTCTTCTTGGCACCACACCACATCAGCGTGGGGATACCTGGACAATTGTTGCATCAGGCCTTTCCACGGGAATGGATAGAGTTGTTCCAAACGAACAATCGCAACGTCTTTGATTTTACGATCTCTGCGCGCTTGCAACAGATCGTAATAGACCTTGCCCGAACAAACGATGACCCGGCGGATTTTTTTATCCAAAATCAAACGATCGTGTTCCGGCATCACGCGACGGAACCGGGTTTCGGGACCCATTTCGCCAAGATTCGAATACACCAATTTGTGCCGCAACATGGATTTGGGCGACATCACGATCAGTGGCTTTCTGAAGTTCCGGCAAACTTGACGACGAATGACATGGAAGAACTGAGCCGGGGTGGTGCAATTGACCACTTGCATATTGTTTTCTGCGCACAATTGCAGATAACGTTCCAGGCGCGCCGAACTGTGTTCCGGGCCTTGACCTTCGTAGCCATGGGGCAACAACATCACCAGGCCGGACATCCGCAACCACTTGGTTTCGCCCGAAGACACAAACTGATCAATGATCACCTGAGCCCCGTTGGCAAAGTCCCCGAACTGCGCTTCCCAAATCGTTAAGCCATGAGGCTCGGACAAGGAATAGCCATATTCAAAGCCCAACACTCCGGCTTCGGAAAGCGGGCTGTCAATCACTTCGAACCGGGACTGGTTTCCGGGGCGAATGTTGTTCAAGGGAATAAAGCGTTCTTCGTTGTTTTGATCGACCAACACGGAATGACGATGAGAAAATGTGCCTCGTCCAGAATCTTGACCCGACAAACGTACGCCATGACCTTGCACCAACAATGTGCCGTAAGCCAAGGCTTCTGCTGTGACCCAATCCACATGAGCGTGGCTTTCAATCATTTTACGTTTGTTGCCCAATTGCCGTTTAATTTTTGCATTCAGCGCAAAGTTTTTAGGCTCCCTGGAAATGGCCCGCCCAACTTCATTGAGCGTATCCATATCAACCGAGGTATCGTCGTCACGTAATTCTTCGGCACCTTCAAGATAAAACAGGCCTTTCCATTTGCCTTCTAACCAATCGGCATCTTGCGGTTTGTAGTTGGACGCAGCTTCGCGTTCTTTGTCCAAGTGGTCATAAAAACGTTTCACCATTTCGGCGGCTTCGGTTTCGCTGATGACGCCTTGTTCAATCAATTTACGCGCGTAAATTTCGCGGGTGGTTGGGTGCCCGGCAATGGTTTTGTACATGATCGGGTTGGTGAACATGGGCTCGTCGGCTTCGTTATGACCATGGCGGCGATAACAAAACATGTCCAAAATTACGTCACGCTTGAATTCTTGACGGAACTCAACGGCGATCCGTGCGGCATGGACGACGGCTTCGGGATCATCCCCGTTCACGTGGAAAATAGGCGCCTCAATCATTTTCGCGACGTCCGAAGGATAGGGCGAAGACCGTGAATAAGAGGGGTGCGTGGTGAAGCCAATTTGATTGTTCACAATGATGTGGATGGTGCCGCCCGTGCGGTACCCTTTAAGTTGGGACATATCCAACGTTTCTGCCACCAAGCCTTGCCCGGCAAAAGCCGCATCACCGTGGATCAACAAGCCCATCACCTGGCTGCGATCGCTATCCCCAATTTGGTTTTGTTTGGCGCGCACTTTGCCCAAAACCACCGGGTTAACGGCTTCCAGATGTGATGGGTTCGCGGCCAAGGATAAATGAACGGTGTCCCCGTCAAAGACCCGATCCGAAGACGTGCCCAAGTGATATTTCACATCGCCCGACACATCCAATTCATCCGGCGTCAACGATATCCCCAGAAACTCGGCAAAGATCGCCATGTACGGTTTGCGCAACACCGACGCCAAAACATTCAATCGCCCGCGATGAGACATACCCAGCGTGATCGAGCGCACGCCCAATTGACCGCCCCGTTTGATGATTTGTTCCAACGCGGGAATAACGGACTCGCCGCCGTCCAGGCCAAAGCGTTTGGTGCCCTTGAATTTTACATCCAAGTATTGCTCGAAACCTTCTGATTCCACAAGCCGTTCTAAAATCGCGCGCTTGCCCATTTTGGTGAATTTGGTCTGGTTGCGAATGCCTTCAATACGGCGTTGGATCCAAGCCTTGGCTTCGGGTTGGCCAATGTGCGTAAATTCAACACCAACCGATCCACAATAGGTGTCTTTGAGGATGTTGAGAATTTCACGCAGCGTGGCTGTTTCCATGCCCAACACGTGATCGATAAAAATAGGCCGATCCAAATCGCCGTCGGCAAAGCCATAGGTTCGATAATCGAGTTCAGAATGCAAGGCGCCGCCTTCAAGACCAAGCGGGTCAAAGTTTGCAATCATATGGCCCCGGATGCGGTATGCCCGGATCAACATCAAGGCCCGGATGGTGTCTTTTGTGGCTTCCCGAATGGCATCGGCGCTGGGCGGCAAGGTTGATGTCGTTGGCACGGAAGAGGTCTGTTGTGAACTTTCCGGGCAACACGAATCCCGTTCCATCAAAGAGCCATTGCCATACTGACCAATGACGGCGCTTTCCGATGGTGCCCACGGGGCGCCCCGCAAATCATCTAAGACTTCCCGTTCTTCATCTTGAAGGGTGGCAAAGAAATCTTTCCAAGAGTTATCGATTTCACCGGATCCATCCAGGTAGCGGGCGTAAAGTTCCGCCACGTAAAGAGCGTTCGTGCCCGTTAGAAATGAATCGCGTTGTTTTGACGTTAAACCCGTCATTGGTGGTTATCCTTTTAAGACTTTTGTCAACGTGGAACCAAGGGTGGCTGGAGAATCTGCTACGGTGATTCCAGCACTCCGCATGGCTTCGATTTTATCCCCGGCCGTCCCTTTGCCGCCGGAAATAATCGCACCGGCATGCCCCATACGACGCCCCGGTGGTGCCGTTACACCCGCGATAAATCCAACCACGGGTTTTTTGACTTTTGATTGTTTCAAGAATTCAGCCGCATCTTCTTCGGCCGTTCCGCCGATCTCACCAATCATGACAATGCTTTCGGTTTTATCGTCGGCCAAAAACATCTCTAGGCAATCGATAAAGTCGGTGCCGTTCACCGGATCACCGCCAATGCCAATACACGTGGTTTGACCCAGGCCCGCATTTGTGGTTTGCGCCACGGCTTCGTAAGTCAAGGTGCCTGACCGAGACACGATGCCCACGGAACCCGGCACATGGATATGACCTGGCATAATGCCAATTTTACATTCCCCCGGCGTGATGATGCCCGGACAGTTGGGACCGATCAGACGCGTCTTTGAACCGACGAGCGCGCGTTTCACCTTGAGCATATCCAAAACGGGAATGCCTTCGGTGATGCACACGGCCAATTCGATTTCAGCATCAATGGCTTCTAAAATTGCGTCCGCAGCAAAAGGGGGTGGCACGTAAATCACCGTGGCATTTGCGCCCGATACTTCTACCGCTTCGGCCACCGTATTAAACACGGGCAGATCCAGATGGATCGATCCCCCCTTGCCCGGCGTAACGCCGCCGACCATGAGCGTGCCATAGGCAATCGCTTGTTCGGAGTGGAATGTGCCTTGTGCCCCGGTGAACCCTTGGCAAATAACTTTGGTCTCAGAATTTACGAGTACAGACATTTAACTGGCCTCCTTCACGGCTTGGACAATTTTTTCGGCAGCGTCACCAAGATCATCCGCAGATACAATTGGCAAACCTGAATCGGCCAAAATCTTTTTGCCCAAATCCACATTGGTGCCTTCAAGGCGCACCACCAACGGCACGTTCAGGCTGACCTCGCGAGCCGCCGCAACCACGCCATCGGCAATCACGTCACACCGCATGATGCCGCCAAAGATGTTGACCAAAATGCCTTCGACATTTGCGTCTGACAAAATAAGCTTAAAGGCTTCGGTGACGCGTTCTTTGGTTGCCC
>JAESSV010000154.1 GCA_016763895.1 Magnetovibrio sp.
CCCGCCTTTTATTTCTTGGCGTCCGGCAGCATCGGCTTGCAGATCGGTGCCCAAGCCACCGATGTTGTGATGTTGTTGTTCAGCCAGGAAGCGGTGGCTTCGGTGATTTTACATCAAGGCAAATTAGGGGCTGATTTGGGCCTGACCTTTGGCACCATCGGCGCGGGTGTAGAAGCCGCCACCACGACAAATGGCGGGGCTGACATTATGGCTTTTTCACAAGGTGTGGGCGCTTATGCGGGGGGCTCGTTCGAGGCGTCTGCGTTGATCAAACGCAACGATCTCAATGAAGTTTTTTATGGTCGCCCGGTGACGCCGTTGCAAATCGTCTTACAAGGTGCAGTACAAAACGTCGCCGCCGATCCCTTGCGCCAAGCGCTAAGTGTGCCGTGATGTTATGACCGCCCGGACCTTAATGATACAAGGCACCAGTTCGGATGCCGGCAAGTCTTTGTTGGTGGCGGGTTTGTGTCGAGCGTTTAAAAATCGTGGTCTTAACGTCCGTCCCTTCAAACCCCAAAATATGTCCAACAATGCCGCCGTGACCTTAGACGGCGGGGAAATTGGGCGGGCTCAGGCTTTGCAAGCCAAAGCGTGTGGCGTGGACCCAATCACAGATATGAACCCGGTGTTGTTAAAGCCCCAAAGCGAAACCGGCGCGCAATTGGTGGTTGGCGGAAAAGTCCAAGGCACGGTCCAGCCAAAGGATTTTCGCACCTTCAAAGACACACTTTTGCCGGATGTTTTAAGGGCTTTCGAGCGGTTAAAAAAACAATGCGATCTGGTCGTGGTCGAAGGTGCAGGCAGCCCCGCTGAAATAAACCTGCGCCAAGGTGACATCGCCAACATGGGATTTGCCGTTGCGGCTGGTGTGCCGGTGGTGTTGGTGGGTGACGTGGAAAAAGGCGGTGTGATTGCCCAGATCGTGGGAACGCATACGGTTTTGACGACACAAGATTCGGATCGGATCAAAGGCTTTATCGTGAATAAATTTCGCGGGGATGCGTCGTTGTTTACGCCCGCACTTTTCGATATAGAAGCCCGGACCAACTGGAAAAACTTAGGCCTGGTGCCGTGGTTTGAAGCCGCCGGAAAATTGCCCAAGGAAGACAGTGCCTCGTTAACCCATTGGACAGACAGCGGGCAAGGCTCAGCCGCAGGCAAACGCATTCGCATTGCCGTTTTAAAATTTCCACGGATTGCTAATTTCGATGACTTAGATCCACTTATGGCCGAAGAAGACGTGGATGTTGTTTTGATTTCTGCGGGCGAGGCCATTCCCGGTGATCTGGACGTCATCATTCTTGCCGGATCAAAATCCGTTATTTCCGATCTACAGTTTGTCAAAGAACAAGACTGGGACGTTGATATTAAAGCCCACGTTAACCGCGGCGGTTTGGTGGTGGGTTTATGTGGTGGTTATCAAATGTTGGGTCAACGTATTTGTGATCCGCTGGGCATCGAAGGCTCGCTTCACGAAGAATTGGGGCTTGGATTGTTGGATGTGGAAACGGTGTTGAGCGCAGACAAAACCCTGCAACAGGTCAGCGGCGTTGAAGCCCAAACCGGCATAAAAATATCAGGTTATGAAATGCACCTGGGCCTCACCGAAGGCCCCGGTCGCCAATTCCCATGGTTGCATTTATCGGATGGATGCGAAGACGGAGCCTTGAGCGGATCGGGTCGGGTGATGGGCTCGTACGTACATGGTCTGTTTGCCCAAGATGACTTTCGTCATGGATTTTTATCGCGTCTGCGCGAGGGTCGATTTCAAGGCGTTCCGTATGAAAAAAGCATTGAGGAAACGTTGGATGCTTTGGCCGATCATTTGGAAAAAAGTTTGGACCTTGACGCTTTATTTGAGCTCAGCCTTTAGACGCTTGCAAATTGTTTTCAGCACTTTAATGCGGGCGAAATATTTTGAATTGGCTTCAATCAAAGTCCATGGCACCTGTTGGGTTGAGGTCTCATCGACCATGTCGCACACCGCTTGAACATAGCCCTCATGCAAAGAGCGATTGCGCCAATCTTCATCGGTGAGCTTAAAACGTTTGTAACCCGTTGCTTCGCGGTCTTTAAACCGGGTCAATTGTTCATCGGGTGAAATGGCCAGCCAGAATTTAAAAACGATGACTCCGTGTAAATTCATGGTGCGTTCAAAATCGTTGATTTCGCCATAGCCCCGCCGCCAATTTTTTTCGGGAAGAAGGCCCTCGACCCGTTCCACCAACACGCGCCCGTACCAAGATCGGTCAAAAATAGTGGTGTGGCCTTGGCGCGGAAGCTTTCGCCAAAATCGCCATAAATAAGGTTGGGCGCGTTCTTCATCATTGGGCGCGCAAATGGGTACAATTTCATATAGGCGGGGGTCCAATGATTCGGTCACCCGACGAATGGTTCCGCCTTTGCCTGCGGCATCGTTGCCTTCGAAAACAATGACCATGGATTTATTGCGAAATGCTTTTTTATGCACCAAACGATGAAGCCGCTTTTGATATTTAGCCAACTGTTTTTTGTAGGCTTTTTTATCCAACGATTGAGAAAGGTCTAAGGCCTTTAGCAGGTTGTTTGGATCAAAATTCTGAGCAATGGGAAAGGGGAGGGGAGCCGTGGGTTGGGGCTGGTTTTTATTCAACCTGTTGTGCAGAGCATCCAATAAAGTTTTGCCGACGGTTAAGTCGCGGGTGTATTTATTTTGCGCGCTCACCACAATCCACGGGGCTTGTTCGGTAGACGTTTTTTCCAACACGTGCTTGGCAACGGGCAACATGTTGTCATAGGTATTAAGGTCCTTCCAATTTTGTCGGGAGACCTGCCATTTTGTATTGGGGTGCGACTCTAGGTCGGTAAAGCGTGCTTTCAAATTGTCTTTGGACCGATGAAGCCAAAACTTTAAGATCAACGCGCCTTCATCGCAAAGCATTTGTTCAAAGCGCATAAAGTCATCAAGATATTCATCCAAGTACGCTTGGTCTTTTGCCCCCTTGATATGTTGGCGCATGGGGTAGCTGTACCAAGAGCCAAAAAAAATAGCGATGGCTCCCTTGCGCGGAAGACAGCGCCAAAATTTCCACATCGCCGGACGTTCAAGTTCTTCTTGCGTTGATTTGCCAAGGGCATGGGATTGAATGTGGCGCGGGTCCATCCATGTGTTCAACGCCTTGACCACATCACTTTTTCCGGCTCCGTTCACGCCCGATACGATGATCACCACGGGGAACGATTTCTTGTGTTGCAATTCGTATTGGGCATCCAAAAGAGCTTCGCGCAACGTGGCAAGTTTTTCTTTATATACGGCCTTATCGATTTCCGGGCCCGTTGCGGTCAGATCAAACATAAGAGCAAAATCCTAGCACACTCATCATCCGCATCTGCTTGCAATTATCCGCGCAATTCGCCACCTGTGGTTTTTAGTATGGCAGCCTTGATTTTGGCACTGACCGCTTCGATGTCGTCATCGGTCAGGGTTTTTTCGAACGGCTGTAGCGTCACTTCAATCGCCACCGATTTTTTGCCTCCGCCCAGATTTGTGCCTTCGAAAAGATCAAAGACCCGCACGGATGAAATCAAAGTTTTGTCGGCACCCGTGGCCGCGCGTACGATCTGTTGCACATGGACGTCTTGGTCCACGACAAACGCAAAGTCACGATCAACGGGTTGAAAGGCTGACATTTTAACCAGAGGTCGGGCTTGGCTAGACTTTGTTTTTTGTTTGGGCAAGTTGTCTAGGAAAACCTCGAAGCCGGAAATCGGGCTTTTAAGACCCATTTTTTTCAACACGCCCGGATGAATTTCACCAAAATTGGCAAGTATGTTTTTAGGCCCCAAACGCAATGTTCCCGATCGACCGGGGTGATACCAAGACGGACCACCAGCGAAAGCTTGCAGGTTTCCAACCGGCGCACCAGCGGCTTTGAGCGCGGCAATGGCGTCTGCTTTTGCGTCAAACACGTCTGCCTTGCGCGCCGATGACATCCAGTTGCGAGGGTCAAAAAGTCCGGAACGAACACCCGAAGCGACCATGCTTTGATCCTTGGCATCGTCGCCCGAAAATTGAGGTCCAACTTCGAACAACGCACCATCGCTATGCCCTTGGGCATCGTTGCGGCCGATGGCGGCAATCAAATTCGGCAACACGCTGGGCCGCATCACATCAAGATCCGCAGAAATGGGATTCGACAACCGCAAAGATTCAGGATTATCGCCAAACAATTCAGCATGGGAAGACGGCAAGAACGAATAGGTTACGGCTTCGACCAGTCCTCGAGCTGCTAAGGTTCTGCGCACCTTGCTGCGTTTTTGTAAAAGCGGGCTCAGGGCCGAAGCTGGCAAGCTGTCGGGGCGAGTTAAGGATACATGGGGAATGTTGTGATAGCCGTTCACACGAATGATTTCTTCCACCACACAAGCTTCGCTAACCATGTCGCCACGCCAAGCGGGGACATGAACGGTCCAGGTTTCTGGGGATGTTTTTTCAACCCCAAAACCCAACACGGTGATGATGCGGTCCATTTCAGCTTCGGGCACTTGAACGCCCGTTAAGCCTTCGACACGCGTTGGGCGAAAGTCGATGGAGCGTTGCCAATTTGGGCCTGATCCGGCGACGATGGTGTTTGATGGCTCGCCACCACACAATTGCATAATCAAGCGGGTCGCATTTTCGCATCCATCAACGGCCAAATCATTGTCGATGCCCCGTTCAAAACGGAACCGCGCATCGCTCATAACATTGAGCTTGCGGCCCGTTACGGCGGTGCGCACGGGATCAAAAATAGCGGATTCGATAAAGACGTTGACGGTGTGTTCTGTACAACCAGACAACTCGCCACCCATAACACCGGCAATGGCTTGGGCGCCATTGTCATCGGCAATCACACACATGGTGTCATCGAGCTCATATTCATTGCCGTCCAAGGCCAAAATATTTTCACCAGATTTTGCCAAGCGCGCGGTGATATTTCCCGCCACTTTGTCGGCATCAAACACATGCAGGGGGCGACCCAAATCAAAGGTCGAATAATTGGTGATGTCGACCAGCGCCGAAATAGGATGAGCACCAATGGCGTTCAAACGATCTTGCATCCATTTTGGAGAAGGCCCGTTTTTCACCCCCCGAATGAGGCGGCCGACAAATTGTGAGCAGGCTTCTGCGGTGTGGTCTGAAAAATCAAGATTTACATCAATGCCAGATTCAAACGTGCCTTTGACGGATTCGATGTCCAAAGGCTTCAAGGTGCCAAGGCCGCTGGCGGCCAAATCGCGGGCAATGCCGCGTACGCCCAAGCAATCGCCTCGGTTTGGTGTGATGGCAATTTCGATCACCGGATCGTTCAAGCCCATCACGTCAATGGCACGCGCGCCTACGGAAACATCAGCGTCCAATTCGACAATGCCTTCGTGTTCGTCGCTCAAGCCCATTTCACGTTCCGACAACATCATGCCGTTTGAATCCACGCCGCGAATGGTGGCGGGTTTCAAGGTGAAGTCAATGCCGGGCACATACATGCCATCACCCGCAAAGACGCCTTTCAGGCCCTTGCGTGCATTGGGTGCACCGCACACGACTTGCAAGTTTTCTGTGCCGGTGGTGACGGTCAGAACTTGCAATTTGTCGGCGTCTGGATGTTTTTCCGCCGTGAGCACTTCGCCCACCAAAAAGGCTTCAAGGCCTTTGGAACGGTCTTCGATGCCTTCGACTTC
>JAESSV010000155.1 GCA_016763895.1 Magnetovibrio sp.
CCTTCGAACAGTGAAACCTTTGACGATGATATTTTGGTCTTTGGCATTCCCAAAGAAGACATGACCGAACCCGTGCGCAAGGCCATTGATCTTTTGATCGGCCAAATTAATAGTTTGCGTTCTGAATTGATGAGCGCTCATGGTCACGAAGCTTATTTAGAAGACCAGGTCGAAAAAGATCGTTTGCTTCATATCATGCGCAGAACCGTGTTGATGGCGCGCATGGGCTTGGCGGCGCGACGTGTCGAAGAAGAACATGTGTCATTTTGCGTTTTGTATTTTAACGTTAAAAATTCAGCATCGGTGCGGCTTGAATATGGGGCAGGGGCCGTTGAAAGCATGCTGTTGCACGCCGCCGACATTATGCGAGAAGGTCTTGATCCCGGAGATTTGATCGGCACCTTAGAAGATTCTGATTTTGGTGTGGTTCTGCCCGGAACGGTGCTTTTGGATGCCGTCCAAAAAGGTCATGATCTGGTGCAGCGCATTGGCGCGTATTCGTTTGATTGGCAAGGCCAACAGATTGGTATTGAAACCGACTTTGGGGTTACCGAAATCGTCGCAGGTGATAGCGGAGACGATATCATCGAGCGTGCTCGCAGCAGTATGGAAAGTTCTGAAAACACCTGAACTTGGAAAATACCTGAACTTGGAAAATACCTGAACAGTGATGTTAAGCGATGATGTCGGGTATGGAGCCGCTTTCAAGTCGGGAGATCTCATCTTTGAGAAATAACTTCCGTTTTTTTAAACGTTTAACTTGCAAAAGATTCGAGGCTCCGTTTTTCATTAAACGCAAGATAACATCGTCTAAATCCCGGTGTTCAAGGCGCAAGGATTGCAACCGTGTTTTGTTGTCTTGCTTTCTTTTCATACGGATTCCACCCTTTTGATCAGCTTACATTTTACACCGCCTTACCCGAAACGCCATGTTTTAAAAGCGATCTTTTAAAAAGGCATGTTTAAGGAACACGCGATAAGAAGATTCTTTTACCCTCGCGTTTAAGTTTCCCATCGTGTTGCAATTTGGCAAGGGCTCGGTAAACAGCTTCGGGGCTGAGACCTATGTGGGCCGCAATACAATTCCAAGGTTGCGCAATTGTGGTGTGTAAAGATCCAGCGGGCATTTGGCTTTGGATGTAAGCGAGCACCCGTTCATGAGCCGCCCTTACATTGATCAATTCGACGTGTCCCCGTAATTCCATCACTTGGCGCGCCATATGCGCCATAAAATCAAATGCCTTTTTCTCATTGTTTCTGAGAATGTCTAACACGTGAGCTTTGTCATAAAGATAAATCAGGGTCTCAGCGTTCGTCACGGCATCACAGTGATATGTTTCTGAAAACAAGGAGGCTTCGGCAAATGTTTGTCCAGCGGTCCCCACGTACAGCAAGACGGTGGTGCCATCCCCCAGGTTTCTCACCATCTGAATTTCACCACTTTTGACACAATATAAGTTGTGAACAAGATCCCCGGCACAAAATAAACTTTGCCCCTTTGCCAAAAGCCGTTCGCCTTTGCGCGGTAAATCTAAAATATCGATGAGGGATTGAGCGGGCGTTTTCATATGATGCAAATCATATGACATCGAATCGCGATAATCCATGGTGTTGTTGGGCGGTCAAAATTTGGCTGAGTATTCAAAATCTAAAAGCGATGAATTTATCGGGACAACCCAAGTATTTGATCTTTTTAGGCCTTTGCATCTGGCTTGATTTTTCGCAACAGTCGCGTAATATAGTTGCGTCAAATCGCAAAAAACATAGGAGATATTACAATGGGACTAGAAAACAGAATCGATGCCCTTAAGGATCGTCATCATGAATTGGATATTGCAATCGAACTGGAAACGACCCGAATCTGTCCCGACGACGTTGAAATACACACCTTGAAAAAAGAAAAACTGCGTATAAAAGATGAGTTGAGTGCGATTGCTTAAGGCTTTCGTAAAACCAAAAGACAAAGCCGGTTCTTGAGAAAAGAGCCGGCTTTGTTTTTTGAAATTCTTGGGTTTTGAGCAAAAATTATGGTATCATTGCGCTAGATCACACTGAAAAGGAGGTCTGTCATGCAAGCCATTTCTTCCGAAAAAATCTGCTTTCTTATCGTAAAAACCCGTGAATTTGATGTTAAAAATGCTGCGATCATTCAGGATATGTCTGGCGCTTTGACGGATGATGACGGGCTTCAAACTAAAAACATAACTTTGGATTCTGTTGCAGATGATCCCGTTCATGAAGAACTCTTAGCCTTTTTAGAGGCCTTGAGCGATGAAGAGTTGATCGAATTGCATGCCATGATCATGTTGGGGCGTGGGGACGTCGATATGGAGGGGTGGAGCGAAGCTGTGCAAAATGCCAGTGACGACTTGGATGAAAACCTTCCTGAGCGGCTTTTGCAAATCCCAATGATCAGCGATTATCTTGCCAATGGGCTCACCCAGTTTGGGAAAAGTGTGGTTGGGTAACTGTCCGTAAGGCGATAAAACGGTCCTTAACGCCATAAAAACGGTTCTTAACGCCATAAAAACGGTTCTTAACGCCATAAAAAAAGGGGCCTTCATAATGAAAGGCCCCTTTAAATTTGTTCGCAACATATATCTTCGTAACGAATTTTAGCTGTTGTTGCGGGTGTTTTGGGAAGATCCAAACACAGATTCAACGGTGTGTTTGGTTTCGGGTTCATCCGCAGCCGTATGACGCGTCGTGTCCAGCGATGGTTCAGGTGCCTTGGGAGCCGGAGCCGCCACAGAAGACACTTGTACCGGAGCGTGGGTGGTGCCGGCCTTGGCCCGCGCGATGGCAACCATTTTTTCCAAATCAGCTTCCAAGCACAAACCCAAGCCAACGGGGCTTTGCGGTTTGATTTTTGAAATGTTCCAATGGGACCGTTCGCGAATGGTTTTGATGGTTGGTTTCGTCGTGCCGATCAAACGCGAAATTTGCGGATCGGTCATTTCAGGGTGGTGTTTCAACAACCAAGCAATTGCATCTGGGCGGTCTTGGCGTTTGGAAACAGGCGTGTAACGGGCCCCTTTGCCACGCGCTTTGGTCACGGGCAATGTGCCTTCGGACATGGCCAACGATGCGTCTTGGTCCGCCTGACACCGGTCAATTTCGGACTGGGTCAACACGCCGGAAGCAATGGGGTCGGCGCCTTGCATTCCTATGCCGACTTCGCCGTCGGCAATCGCTTGTACTTCAAGTTCGTGCAGTCCAACAAATTCGCCGATCTGTTCGAACGAGAGCGCTGTGTTTTCTACGAGCCACACGGTCGTCGCCTTGGGCATCAAAGGCTTCGCCATAATCAGTATCCTTATCCTTGTATGATTCGAGGTGCCCCCTTGATCGAGCACCACGCGCCCCTTTCTATGCCATATTTAAAGGCGGGTAAACCGCTGAAACCTTCAGATGCGAAAGTTTCTTTAGAAAATCGTTATTTTTCGGGGTGAATGGCCTGTTTGGAGCGTAAAGTTACCGCATATACATTGAGATATTGCCGTCCTATGGTGGGGAAAGATCAGAATCTATGGAGAATTCTATAATGGCTAGCGATGATTTAGACCCCCAAAATACGCAATCTCAAAACACACGTTCGGCTCAACGCTCAAGCTTGGCTGAAAGCAAAGATTTAGACGCATTATCCATTGAAGCCATTGGCGCGTATATCGAAGATTTAAAAACCGAGATTGTCCGAGCAGAGGCTGCCGTTCTCGCGAAACAGGCCGCACGGGCCGGTGCCGATGCCTTTTTCAAATCTTGATCAGGAAACACGACCGATCACGTTTGTGATTTGTTGTTAATGCATCTTTAACGGGATGTATTGTAGTATGATTATGTCGAATTTTTATGCACACAGCATTCGGCACTCCCTGTTAAACTCGCGTCACCTTTTGGGTGGCGCTTTTTTTATGATTTTTCATTTCGAACTTGACCCAATGCGTCTGCGTGATAGTCTTTGATCAGTCAAAAAAAGACGGTGAGTTTAACAGGGCTCGGTTATGACAAAAAAGGTTGCCACCTCGAATGAGGGGCAGCCTTTTTTATATGGCTAAACCCTAAACGTTTTCAGGGGGCTTACCCGAGGGAGCTTGTCGAGATTGGGGGGCATAGGCTTTTGTGGCCTGGGCCTGATTGGGATTTTTGGCTTCCGGTTGAACCTGTTGGGCTTGTTGCACCTGTTGGGCCTGTTGGGCCTGTTGGGAAAGAGCCGGAGATGCCGCTGGGGTTACGGGCGTCGTAATAGGGGTGTTTATGGGGGACTATAAAATTGTTAAAGTGCGACTGCCGATTGGGGATAATATATGGCACTTGTATAATATAGTGGAAGATCCCGGCGAAACGGATGATTTGAGTGCCAATATGCCTGCCCGCTTTCAGGCGATGTTAAACCATTATCAGGCATGGGCCGTGGAAAATGATGTTCTTCCCGTGCCAGACGGCTATAATTATATGCGTCAG
>JAESSV010000156.1 GCA_016763895.1 Magnetovibrio sp.
ACTTCCACCCGTCGGCGAATAGATCGCTGTATTAATACCGATCACTTGACCGTCCATATTAAACATGGGCCCACCGGAATTGCCCCGGTTGATTGACGCAACGGTTTGAATGAAGTCATCATAAGGTCCGGCGTTGATGTCACGTCCACGAGCCGACACGATGCCCGCCGTAACGGTCCCGCCCAAGCCAAATGGATTGCCAATGGCCAAAACCCAATCGCCAACCCGGGTCACTTTGGAATCTCCAAAAGATACAGACGAAAGCTTTCTAGAGGTGTGAACTTTCAACACAGCCAAGTCCGTTTTCACATCATACCCAACCACGGTGGCTTTCATTCGCGTATCATCATGCAACAATACAAACACTTCATCCGCGTCTTTGATCACGTGATTATTTGTCACCACGTACGCGTCGCCGTTGGTGCGGTAATCAATGATAAAGCCTGAACCCAATGATGTGGCTTTGCGTTTTCTAGGACCTTTACCTTTACCGCCCCCTTGACCATTTTTATCAAAAAAATCTTTGAAAAAATCCTGGAATGGGGACCCCGGAGGAAATTGCGGCATGTTGGGTTGACGTCCGCCACGGCTTTCAATCACCTGGGTGGTGGAAATATTCACCACCGCTGGAAGCAATTTTTCTGCTAAATCAGCAAAACTTTCCGGCGCAGATTTGGCAAAAGCCTGTGCAGCCCCGCCAAGTCCAAAAGCCAATCCCAAAACCATAGCAAACACCGCCAATCGGCGCGTCATCATACCTGCATTCATTTTTTTCATCATTCATTTTCTTCTTGTCTAAAAATAATTCCATCATAGATAAGCTTTAATTGAGGAAGAAGTAAGGCAATCTGTTCGCAAAGCCCGATCCATTAATCCCCAAGAAGATTAAGCTCTTTTTGACAACTGTCCAACCCTTTCACGTCATCTGAATGGCTTCTTGATAAATGAAGACGGTCGTCCTAATTTTTATAAATAGGATGCACGTCTTCATAAGACCAGCAAGGATAACATCATGTCTGAACGTATATTTAGCCCGTTTTCTTTAAACGATTTGCTCCTTTCTAATCACATGGTGATGGCGACCATGACACGCTATCGTGCGGATCAAAACGGGCATGTCACGGATAGGATGGGGACCCATTGCCAACATCGCGCCAGTGCCGGGTTGATGAACGCCGAGCCCACACCGGTTTGTGCCGCGGCAAATGGCTACCCATACACACCTGGAATCTTTACGCACGATCAAGCCGCAAGCTGGCGCCGTCTCACGGATGCAGTGCATGTTGCTGATGTCCATATATTTGTTTAGCTCTAACACAGCTCCGGCGGAACGGTGCACAATCGGATGTGGTTGCTCACCGAAATTCTCGACGCGGTCTGTATAGTGTGGTCGAGCGGACATGTCGGCGTACGTTTAAGCCCCGAAAACAGCTTTAAGTCTATGTCAGATTCAGCCCCCCGCGCGCACTTTAAAGAAATCGTCGAAACCTTAAGGCCCGTCCAGCTTGGCCTATTTTCATGTCCATAAAGGCGAGATGATGGAAAAGGCCAACCCGATAGATTACGACGATTTACGGTCAAAATTTTCTGGTGTTTACATCGCCAATAATGGTTATGGCCTTGAACATACGCAAAATTAGATCCAAAATGGTGCAACTGATCTGATTGCTGTTGGAATTGGCTTCAGATCAAATCCAGATTTGGTCTATCGTTATCAACATGACCTGCCCTTAAACACGCCGAACCAAGACGCATTTTACGCAGACGGTACAAAGGGTTATACGGATTATCAAGTTTACCCAAGGTGCGGCATGAAAAACGGAACCACGCGTGATCAAATTGTAAAAGCAGCCGACCTGTTGTTTTATCAACACGGGTACGCGCACACGTCTTTTACCGATATTGCGGCCAATGTGAATATTTCACGGGGAAATTTTTATTATCATTTTAAAACCAAAGACGAAATATTAAACGCCGTGATCGAACAGCGTTTGGTCACCACCCAACACATGTTGAAGGGTTGGGAAATCAAGTCAGAAACACCATACCAACGCATCCAAAGCTTTATTCATGTCTTACTCACGGACCAAAACAAGATTGAAAAATATGGCTGTTCGGTTGGCAGCTTGTGCATTGAGCTTGCCAAGTTAAACCACGGGTCGCAAGACCAAGCCAACAAGCTGCTGACCCTCTTTCGAGTATGGCTAAAACATCAATTTGAAGACCTTGGACATAAAGATAGGGCCGATGAATTGGCCATGCACTTGCTTGCCCACAGCCAAGGCGTTGCCTCCCTTGCCAATGCTTTTCAAGAAAAAGATTTCATGACCCAAGAGGTTCAGAAAATGAATGACTGGCTCAAAAGCCTCTAGATGACCTTGACTAGCCCCGCACCAACCACACCACACCAACGCCCAAGCACGCCGTAACCAAGGCTGTGGTGCGCATTTGATGGTCGGGCAAAATCAACATTTGCGCCATGGCCTTGCGCATAAAGCCTGGGCACATGGCATACAGCAAGCCTTCGATAACCAACATCAAACCAAAGGCCGTAATAAGCTCACTCATGTCCGTTTTTCATCCTCACCCGTTTAAGGGCCCAAAACAAATGTACCGGCCTCCGTAATGAAGGCCGGTACATTTCGTCAAATTGAATTTTGTTGAGGGTTACTTCCCTGTTGGGTCATTGAAATAGCGAAAGAAATCACTATCCGGGGACAACACAAAATTGGTGTCTCCTCGCGCAAATGCAGACCGATAGGCCTTCATGGACCGATAAAAAGCAAAGAATTTAGGATCTTTTCCGTAAGCATCTCCTAAAATCCTGTTTCTTGCGCCCTCACCTTGACCCCGTAAAATTTGGGAAAGGCGTTGGGCTTCAGCAAGGATAACCACCTTATCGCGGTCGGCGCGAGACGTGATTTCCAATTTGGCTTTATCACCATCCGCACGCAATTGGTTGGCTTCTTTAACCCGTTCTGAACGCATACGATTGTAAACGTTCTGAGAGATTTCCGGCGGCAAGTCGGTACGCACAATACGAACGTCCAAAACTTCGATGCCATAATCTTTGGTTTCCGAGGCCAGTCGTTGTTCAATTTCCGACATGATGCCTTCACGTTTGTTAGACAACAAATCGCGAAGAGAGTTTCTGGCCATTGAGTTTCGAACCGCTGAGTTCAAGACCCGACCAACCTGGTCGCGAAATTGAGCTTCGGTACGCAAAGCCTGGAAGAAACGCAACGGATCTGTAATGCGGTAACGGGCAAAAGCGTCAACATTGATCCGCTTTTGATCGTTCAAAATGACTTGGCCCGGAGGGGGGTCAAGATCCAAGATGCGGTTGTCATAATAAACCACGTCTTGCACAAACGGCATTTTGAAATGAAGGCTCGCGTCGCTGACTTGACGTTGTGGATTACCAAACTGCATCACCATCGCTTGTTGGGTTTGATCCACGGTGAATGTCGAGGCGGAACCGACAATTGCAGCAGCAACAGCAATAACGCCGAATAGGGCTAAGGACTTATTCATGGCTGACCTCCACTCTTTTTCTTGAGTTCTGGAAGTGCCAAATAAGGAATTGCACCGCCATTTTTCTGATCAATAATAACCTTATTCGATTTTCTCATGATCTCTTCCATGGCTTCCAAATAAAGCCGTTGAATGGTGACGTCTTTGGCCACTTTATAGCTTTCATAAACCGACAAGAACCGCTTGGCTTCACCTTGGGCTTGCTTGGTCACTTGTTCTTTGTACGCTTCGGCTTGTTGCAACAACTGTGCGGCTTGACCTTCTGCGGTGGGAACAATTTTGTTGGCGTAAGCTTCGGCTTCGTTCTTTTTGCGGTCTAAATCCTGACGCGCAGACTGAACATCGTTGAACGCATCAATAACCTGAGCCGGTGGGTCCACCTTCAACAATTGAACCTGCAAAATGGTGATGCCGGATTTCAAATCATCCAAAATAACCTGCAAGGATTCGCGGGTATTATCCTGAACCAGCTGGCGATCAGACGTCAGAGCGTTTTCAAGCTTGGTTCGACCAACAACTTCGCGCATGGCACTTTCAGCAGCCACCTTCACGGTGCCTTCTGGGTCACGGATGTTGAACAAATAATTTCCAGCATCCTTAACTTTCCATTGCACTGTAAATTGTACATCGATGATGTTTTGATCATTGGTCAGCATCAAGCTTTCCGCCAGAACGTCTCGTTCCGGGGTGGAGCTACGTTGAAAACCTCGGGTTTCGGTTGCGCCGCGAAAGCCCACGTCAATGCGACGCACAGCTTCTACGTTTGGCGTAATAACCTCACCAATCGGAGCCGGATAATACCAATGCAGTCCGGGTCCTTTATCATCAAGGACTTTGTGTTCACCGAACAATTTTACCACGCCTTGATGACCGGCATCCACGCGATAAACGCCGCTGAACATCCACAGGGCAAAAACAGCCGCAAGCATCAAGGTCACGGCACGACCAGAACCCATTCCGCCCGGTATCATGTTTTTAAGATTATCTTGTGAACGCCGTAGCATTTCTTCAATA
>JAESSV010000157.1 GCA_016763895.1 Magnetovibrio sp.
AAACGCATCATCGATTGGTCCAATGCCAAAGGTGACACCAACTTTAATGTTGAAGAAGATCTGGTGGGCGGCGCTTGTTATGACGTTCACGGTGTGGCGTTGACGGACGAAACCCTTGCCAAAGCTCACGCCGCAGACGCGGTCATGTTGGGGGCCGTGGGTGGCCCAAAATGGGACGGCGTGGCGCGCGAACATCGCCCCGAAGCGGGACTTTTAAAGTTGCGCAAAGAAATGGACTTGTTTGCCAACCTGCGCCCGGCCTTGGTGCTTGATGCTTTGATCGACGCCTCGACCTTAAAACCCGAAGTGGTCCGTGGGCTGGACATCATGATTGTTCGCGAACTCACGGCGGGTGTGTATTTCGGCCAGCCCCGTGGCGAGGAAATGCGCGACGGTGTGGCTTATGGTTTTGACACCCAAGTGTATTCCGAGCCCGAAATCGATCGCGTGGCTCGAGTGGCATTCGACATGGCGAAAAAACGCAGCGGCAAAGTGTGCAGCGTCGAAAAAGCCAACGTTATGGAATCGGGTGTGTTTTGGCGCCGGGTGGTGACTAAACTTCACGCCGCAGAATATTCAGACATCGACCTTAGCCACATGTATGCCGTTAATTGTTGCATGCAATTGGTCCGTTGGCCCGGTCAGTTCTACGTCATCGTCACAGATAATTTGTTTGGCGATATCTTGAGCGATTGCGCGGCGATGCTCACCGGATCATTGGGCATGTTGCCCTCGGCTAGCCTGGGGACCAAAGACCAAAACGGCAAAACGCCGGCCATGTATGAACCCGTGCACGGGTCCGCCCCCGACATCGCGGGCCAAGGCAAAGCCAACCCGCTTGCCACCATCCTCAGCTATTCCATGATGCTGCGGTACAGCTTTGATTTAGGCACCCAAGCCGACACCTTGGACCAAGCCGTCCAAAACGTCCTCGCCCACGGCCTAAGAACCGCCGACATCATGAGCGAAGGCATGCGTGAGCTTTCCACGTCTGCTATGGGCGAAGCGGTGGTGGTTGAGTTGGAAAAGTTGGGGTAGTCCTTAAGTTGTGCATTGGCAATGCAGTGCCTTGACTTTCACTCTATAAGGGTGTTAATAACATCACATCTACGTAACCAGGTTTATTTCTTGTTTGTTTGCGTCAACCGACCTAATCGAATCTATGACAGGGTCTGTACATTTGGAGATTAGAATGCACAATAGTAATACACCTAATCCTAGCATAAGTTCAGTGTCTGTAAGTGGCTATAAAGGGGTGCGCGATAAGAGAACTATAGAATTTCGCAACATGACTTTGCTGTCTGGCCGGAACGGTGTTGGGAAATCGAGCCTCATGCAGCCACTGTTGTTATTACGACAAACCTTGATGACAATAGGTGTGATCGGAAGATCATTAAATTGGACTGGGCCGCTAGTCGACTATGATAGAGGGCAAGATTTTTTCTCAGTTTTAGAAAGCGATGCAGCTAACGTGGAGGGCGAGGAAGAATATTTAATGGAATTAGAGGTAACTCTAGAGGACGGCGCGTCTGCGGCTTTTAAATATCGGCTAGCGAATGAGGAGTATCCAGAAGGTAAATATTTTTTTGCAAATATTGACGAAACTATTTATTCCTCGGGAAACTGGAAATGTACGGTTAAAAATAAGAACCGTGATTGTGTAGAAACACGTGCAATTTGTGGAGATAAAGACTGCGAATTAAGAGTTAATTGTACTTTTGGGAACGAAAAAGTGGCTCGTGATTACGATGATTCTTTTTCATCGTTTAATACCCGTCCCTTTCTTGGGAATGTACACGATGAATCTAGAGGTGTGTGGTCTGAAAAGGATCCTCATGGTGCAAAAAGAGCGAAAATAACAAATGATATTATTCAGGCTGTTATTCAACTTAGTTATATTCCTGCTGACAGAGGCGCAGGGCTGGGGATGGAGCGTCCGGCATTTTTCTCAAATGTAGGCGTGCCTATTTTTACTCACTCTTACGATCATTACGTTGGTTGGCAAATAAATCGCTGGTCAAAATCAGAGAGTAAAGACGTAAATGTTGAGGAAATAGGTAATATGCTCCAACCATTCTTTGGAGTAAATGGCTTGAGTGCGAAACAAAACCCATTTCGTAATCAACTGTACACAGTGTTAGTCGGAAATTCGCAAGAAAGCTAAGTACAGTGGGATATACGAAATGTTGCTTATGGTGTTGGGCAGTTCTTACCTATCCTTACGGCACTAAAAGCTGCTCTGACCGGGCAGGTGGTATATATTGATGGCCCAGAAGCACATTTACATCCGAATGCGCAAGTACTTTTAGGATGGCTTGCAGCTTCAATAGCCCTAGAAAAAAATCTTAAAGTCGTTTTCGAAACGCATAGTTCTATTATTGCTTTGTCGATGCAAGCGCTTCTTTCTAAACACGCTGCTGCGAAAGCAAAAAAATATTCTGGTAAACCAGCACCCCAAATGAGCGCGGAAAATATTTGTGCACATTGGGTGTCGTGGGATGAAAAAAATCAAAAAACTATTGTAGAAAAAGGAGTGTTTTCTGACGATGGCGAAATAGATGGCTGGCCAGCCGACTTTAATGAAATTGAAATGGATCTACAAAGGATTTTCCTTACTTCTGGGGAATTTGATGAAAAAGATGATGCTAGTATTACTCGAATTTCAAGATCAGTGTGTTCGTCAGGATGTAACGACAGCCATTAGAGAGAAAGAATTAGTTGCTTAATTTATTGGACAATAGGCCCCTATTAAAATGTTGATTATTATTTGTTCGAGTGTATTTGATAAATACTTTTCTAGTGATATCAATGCCGACTATGCAAAGGGTATGGTGGATAGCCTAATTCATTTGGAGGAGGTTCTTAAAAAAGTTAAGGAAGTTGAGGGAGTTGAGGAAGTTATGAAACTTGCTTCTTGTGCAACTATGTTCGATGACTATGACCTGAATTCGCCACATAAGGATTTTGCTAAGAGTCGCTTGGTACTAGATTTTTTCAGTGCTTTAAAGACTAATGGTCATTTCCACTTGTTTCTTCAAAGTGAACAAGGGAGCGAACATGAACCGCTTGTCACAGCCTTAGGGGCAGATAATGCTTTTAAAGGGAATGGGCATGCTAGAAGATCACGTTCCCCGTACTCTAGTATATTTCGCTCTATTGCTTTGGCTAGAAATCAAAGTGTAGGTGTTAATCCATGTGCTTTGGTCATTGTGGAAGATACAGCTGCATGGATTGATATTAAGCATAAAAGTGAAGATAAAGATGATCTTCTAAGTCAGCATAGTACATTTTTAAATAACATTTACTTTGTTCCCTATAGGGGGGAGGGTTCTTTTTTTGCAAGCATGACATGCAAGCATGTTAATGATGATGTTGAAGGTAAAGACGCTAGTAATTGTAATATATTTCGATTGTGCTGCTCAAATATTAACAATTAAGCTGATGGACTAGCCCTTGCCTTCCGGGGGATAACCGCGTAAAAATCAACTTTCATTCACAGAGGAAGACTTGATGAGCCGTTTTTTGGCACAGTTTGAAGGTATTTTTGCTCCCTGCGCTTTTGCGGGTGGGGCGGGTGCTTCTGTGAAAACCACAATTAAGATGACCAAGATTAAAACCTGCTGTTAGCGGGCTTTGGTGATGCTTTGATATTTAACCAGGCCCGCAGAAAACACTGCGGGCCTTGGTTTTGGGGGCTTCTGTATTTGAGGTTCTTAATTTAAGGAGACGATAAGATGGGTTATAAAGTTGCCGTTGTTGGGGCCACGGGGAATGTGGGCCGTGAAATCTTTCAAACCATGATGGAACGCGATTTTCCTGCTGATGAAGTGGTGGCGTTGGCGTCTCATCGTTCGGTGGGTCACGAAGTGTCCTATGGCGACGATGTAACGTTGAAATGCCAAGATCTGGAAACCTATGATTTCAAAGGCACCGACATTGTGTTGTCGAGCCCGGGCGCAGCTGTTTCTGCAAAATTCGCGCCCCTAGCCGCCGCCGCCGGAGCCGTGGTGATCGACAACACGTCCCATTTCCGCATGGACCCGAACGTGCCGTTGGTGGTGCCGGAAGTTAACCCCGAAGCCATTGCCGGCTATACAAAAAGCGGCATCATTGCCAATCCCAACTGTTCCACCATTCAAATGTTGGTGGCGATGAAGCCTTTGCATGATTTGGCAAAAATCAAGCGTGTGGTGGTGGCGACGTATCAGTCTGTGTCTGGCGGCGGTAAAGCGGCTATGGATGAATTGTTCAACCAAACCAAAGGCATTTTTGTCAATCAGTCACCCGAAAGCAATCGCAAAATCTTCACCAAGCAAATTGCGTTTAATGTCATTCCGCACATTGATTCATTCATGGATGATGGTCAAACCAAAGAAGAATGGAAAATGGTTGTCGAGACCGCGAAAGTCCTTGATCCAGACATTAAGGTTTCAGCGACGTGCGTGCGGGTGCCCGTGTTTATCGGTCATGGGGAAATGATCAATTTGGAATTTGAAAATGCCCTTGATGTGGACGACGCGCGCGAAGCCCTTCGCGAAGCCCCCGGTGTTGTCGTAATCGATCATCGTCAAGACGAAGGCTATGTAACGCCTGCGGAATGTGCGGGTGAAGACGCGGTGTTTGTGTCGCGTATTCGCAAAGACCCAAGCGTGAAGCATGGCTTGAACTTTTGGTGTGTTGCGGACAACCTGCGCAAAGGGGCGGCTTTGAACGCGGTTCAGATCGCTGAAATCTTGGCCCGTGATTATTTGAGCAAGTAACACAACGTCTTAGATCTTAGAATAAAAACCGTCTCAAAGCTTTGCAGGTTGCCTTAAGTTTGAAACGGATGCATAGTTTTGTAAATTCATTCGCTATACCCTCAGGAGCGAACTCAATGGCCGAAGACGACAGACCCCTATCTCCGCATTTGCAGGTGTATCGCCCGCAAATTACATCAGTATTGTCCATCACCCACCGCGCCACCGGCGTCTTTTTGTCGTTGGCGGCGGTGATGTTGACGTATTGGTTGGCGTCTGCGGCGTATGGCCCGGATTCGTTTGCGCGGGCCCAGGCGGCCCTGGAATCTTGGTTTGGTCGGCTGATCTTGTTTGGCTTTACGTTTTCATTGTTTTTTCATATGTGCAACGGCATCCGCCATTTGGGATGGGACTTGGGTTGGGGCTTTGACTTGGTCAAGTTGCGCATGACGGGTGTGTTGGTGATTATTTCTGCTTTTGGCCTTACCGTCTTGAGCTGGGTGATGGCGTACAGTCACGTTGGCAAGTTGTAAGGGGGGCGGATCATGAGCAATACACCAAACAGAAACCGCCAGCTTAGATCCAAACTGGGTCGGGTCCGTGGGCTTGGTTCTTCCCACGAAGGCGTACACCATTGGTGGGCGCAACGCATGAGCGCCATGGCCTTGTTGCCGTTGTCTTTGTGGTTCATTTTTTCGCTGATTTCTCTGACCGGATCAGATTACGTCGCGTTTCAATCGTGGGTTTCCGAATTTGGAAACTCGGTGTTTTTGGTGCTGTTTTTGGTGTCTATGTTTCACCATGCCCAATTGGGGTTACAAGTGGTTATCGAAGACTATGTGCACAGCGAGCTGTGGAAAATGGGCCTGTTGTTGATCGTCAAATATGGCTCGGTTCTATTTGCCGCATCGGGCATTTTCGCTGTTTTAAAAATTTCTCTTGCAGGGTGACCGGAATATAAATTATGAGCAAAGCTTATCCCATTACCGATCACACATATGATTGCGTTGTTGTTGGCGCGGGCGGCGCCGGGTTGAGGGCAACTTTCGGCATGACAAAGGCTGGCTTGAAAACCGCCTGTATCACCAAAGTCTTTCCAACGCGCAGCCACACGGTCGCGGCCCAAGGCGGCATTGGTGCCTCGCTTGGCAATATGGATGAAGACAATTGGAAATGGCACATGTACGACACCGTCAAGGGGTCGGATTGGTTGGGCGATCAAGACGCCATCGAATACATGTGCAAAAATGCCGTGGCGGCGGTGCATGAACTGGAACACTACGGCGTTCCGTTTACCCGCAACGAAGACGGCAAGATTTATCAAAGGCCCTTTGGCGGTCACATGAAAAACTTTGGCGAGACTCCTGTGCCGCGCGCGTGTGCCGCAGCCGACAGAACCGGTCACGCCATTTTGCATACGCTGTATCAACAAAGCCTGCGTCATGACGCTGAATTCTTTGTTGAGTATATCGCCCTTGATTTGATTATGGATGACGAAGGCGTTTGCCGGGGCGTTATTGCATGGAACCTAGAAGACGGAAGCATTCACCGCTTTCGGGCACAAACCACCGTGATGGCTTCGGGCGGTTATGGGCGAACCTATTTTTCTTGTACCTCGGCTCACACCTGTACCGGCGATGGTCATGGCATGGTGGCGCGTGCGGGCTTGCCGCTTCAAGACATGGAATTTGTGCAGTTTCACCCCACCGGAATTTATGGTGCAGGGGTGTTGATTACCGAAGGTGCGCGTGGTGAAGGCGGATACTTGACCAATGCCAACGGCGAACGGTTCATGGAACGCTATGCGCCCAATGCCAAAGATTTGGCCAGTCGTGACGTGGTCAGCCGCGCCATGACGGTCGAAATTTTGGAAGGCCGTGGCGTCGGTGATAAAAAAGATCACATCAATTTGCACCTAGAACATTTGGGACCAGAAATGTTGGCGGAACGTTTGCCGGGCATTTCGGAAAGTTCCAAAGTGTTTGCGGGCGTCGATTTAATCCGCGAACCTATTCCCGTTATTCCCACCGCGCATTACAATATGGGGGGGATCCCGACCAATATTCATGGCGAAGTTTTGCGCCCAACGGCGGATGATCCCGAAGCCACTTGCCCGGGTCTGATGGCCATTGGCGAAGCCGCATGCGTGTCGGTTCATGGGGCCAATCGTTTGGGCACCAATTCACTTTTGGATATTGTGGTGTTTGGTCGTGCCGCAGCCCTTCGGGCGCGCGATACGTTGAAGGCCGGAGCAGAGCAAAAACCGTTGCCCGAAGGCAGTGCCGAACAAGCCCTGGATCGTTTCGATACCCTGCGCCATGCTGCGGGATCAAAACCCACCGCGGTCATTCGCGATGAAATGCAACAAACCATGCAAAGCAAGGTGGCCGTGTTTCGGGATGAAAAAATTCTCACCGAAGGTCAGGCAAGCATTGATGCGATTAAGGCCAGCCAAGACGATATTGCCATTAAGGATAGATCTTTGGTGTGGAATTCAGACCTGGTCGAAGCCTTGGAGCTTGAAAATTTGCTGACCTGTGCTCAAGCCACCGTGCACGGGGCGTTGAACCGCACCGAAAGTCGCGGCGCTCATGCCCGTGATGATTATCCAGATCGCAACGATAAAGATTGGATGAAACATACCGTGACGTGGACGGAACCAGATCATGGGGTGAAAATCACCTATCGTCCCGTTCACACATGGACGCTTACCGATGAAATTGAATATGTGGTTCCGAAAGCGCGGGTGTATTAATCATGGTTGAATTTAGCCTTCCCAAAAATTCCAAAGTGATGCGCGGTGTTGAACACAAGGCTGCTGCGGGCGCCAAACGGATTAAACGTTTTCATATTTACCGCTTTGACCCCGACACGGGCGAAAATCCACGTCTGGATTGTTTCGAAGTCGATTTAGACGCATGTGGTCCGATGGTTTTGGACGCTTTGATTAAAATTAAATCAGAAATGGATTCAACGCTGACCTTTCGCCGGTCGTGTCGTGAAGGTGTGTGTGGATCGTGTGCGTTTAATATTGATGGCACCAACACACTGGCCTGTACCAAGCCCATAAAATCCATTCGCGGTGCCGTAAAAGTGTATCCGTTGCCGCACATGCCCGTGATCAAAGATTTGGTGCCGGATTTGAGCGTGCCTTACGCACAATATGCGTCCATTGAGCCGTGGTTGAAATCCGATACTCCGGCGCCCACATCGGAACGCTTGCAAAGCATCGAAGAACGCCGCGAATTGGACGGCATGTGGGAATGCATTTTGTGTTTTTGTTGCCAGACAAGTTGCCCAAGTTATTGGTGGAATGGTGATCGTTACCTTGGCCCAGCCGTGTTGTTGCAAGCCTATCGTTGGATTGCAGATACCCGGGATGAAGCTTCGGGTGAACGCTTGGACAACGTGGATGACCCGTTCCGTTTGTATCGCTGTCACACCATTATGAACTGCACCAACACATGCCCCAAACATTTGAATCCGGGCAAAGCCATTGCCGAAATTAAGCACTTGTTGTTGAAACGCAAATAACGTCCATGTCTGTTGGCAAACCGGGGCAATTTTATGCGGTGATCGAAGCTGCTTTTTCTGCCGAAGAATGCACGCGGTTGGTTGATGTGTTTGACAGCCTTGAGGCGGCGGACGGTGGTTTGGTCGCCGGGGGCTTTGACCACACCGTGCGCCAATCATCCTTGGTGTGGGTTCCCGAAACCAAAGACTTGGCTTGGGTCGAAGATCGTTTTGCAAAAGTGGTCGCAGAGGCCAACCGCACGGTGTTTGGTTTTGCCTTGGACGGATTTGAGGAACAGTTTCAAATCGCGGCGTATGGACCGGGCCATTATTACGATTGGCATATTGATCAAGGCCAAGGCTTTGCCGCTTCCCGTCGAAAATTAACCATATCCGTACAGCTCACCAGCCCCGATCAATACGCCGGCGGAGCCTTGGAAATCAATGCCAACGGCAGCCCCTTTGCGTTGCCCAAGGTTCAAGGCACAGCGGTGGTGTTTGCCTCAAACACATTGCACCGCGTGGCCCCGGTGACGTCTGGTTTACGTCATTCTTTGGTGGTTTGGATGCATGGTCCGCCGTTTAGATAAAAGCGCTAAACCGGGATAAACCAATCGGATTGGCGCACCAATTGAACGGTGAACCAAAAAATAAACCACAGCGCCGGAATCATAGGCAAATAAGCCCCGGCTCTCATGTTGCCCCGGTTGATTTGAAGAAATGTATAGGCATAACAGGTCAACCACACCACGGGGGATAACAAACCCCACACCACGACAAACTGTGCAAACTGAACATCTTCGTACGGAGCCTTGTCTAGGTTTTGGTAACCATTCCAAGCCATTAAGACCACCCAAATGTTGGGAATCAGAGTTGCGAATGCGAGAATTTTCAACAATCCACGTTGGGACGTGGCAATTTCTTCGGGTGTGCGATCGTCTATGGGTTGGTCTTTTGACATAATCTTTTGCGTCCTTTGCGTAAAACTTGTCGGGACTATCGTCGGATCAAGCCCATTCGTCAAGCGTTCTCGGTCAATTCTTAATGAATTTCGGTGATTTTACACATCAGCTTTAGATGCGATAAGTCCTGTTCACCCTCTTCCGTTTGTACAGAAAAAGTATTTTCCTTAAACCGAATGGGAAAAGCGAGAAAGATGGGGTTTTCAGGGCTGTTTTCAGGGCTGTTTTTGGGCAGGTGATCGGCAATGGTGGTTTGGGTTTGCAACAAAAACCAGTTGAGAATTTCAACTTGGCTAAAGGCCGTGCCGGTTTTTTTCTGCATAAAAATTTCGGCATGTTCCTTGTCGTGCTCAAAGGCTTTGACCACATGTGACGCAGGCCGCAAGGTCGAGCTGTGTTCGTGATAGAATTCCATGTCCAGAGCAATGTGTTCGACGCTGTATTGGGCCAAGTCTGTTATTCCTTACCAGGTTCTGTACCAGGTTTTATGCCTGACTTTATGCCAGGGCGAAAGGGTTGGGTGAGCATTTTATCCAAACGTTGTTCGGTTGTCCCCCGAAAGATATCCAAACCAATTTCCATGTCTTCATGCCCCCGCGCGGGTTGAGCCACGTAAGTGCCAAACGTTAAATCCCAAATGCTGAGAAAAAAACCATAATTGGAATTGGTTTCTTTGACAATCACAGAATGATGGACGCGGTGAAAATCAGGGGTCACGACAACCCGCCTTAAAATGCGGTCCAAAGCCAGCGGCAAGCGCACGTTGGCGTGGTTAAATATAGCCATGCCATTGAGGGTGATTTCAAACAACAACACCGCAATCGGGCTGGCCCCTGTTATGGCAATGATGCCAAATTTGATGCCCAGCGAAATTATAATTTCAAAAGGATGGAAGCGTGCTCCGGTGGTGACGTCGTAATCTTGGTCTGAGTGATGGACCAGATGCAATCGCCAAAACCACGGCAATTTATGGGCCAGGATATGTTGACCCCAAATGGTGAAATCCATGATGGTAATGGCCACGATCATCTCAATCCAATTGGGCCATGCGACTCCGTTGAGCCCGCCCCAATTTTGTTGGGCACAAAACCCGGCAAACATCACCGGAGCCATGGGCAACACCAGCCGGGCCAAAATTGTATAGGTAAAGACCAGACCGATGTTTGAGCTCCACCGCAATTTTTTTGATATGGACAAAGGGCGCCGTGGCCGCACAAATTCAAGGCTTGCCATCAGTCCAAAAATGAAGATAAAAGCACCAAGGCGCAACTGCGGTTCAATTTCTAATAAGGCATTCGGATCGATCATACGCATCAGTGTGCCACAAGTTTCAAATCAAGCAACTTTCTTGTAGCCAGACGGGACCGCGTCCTTCACACTCTTGTTAATCACATTACAAAACAGAACGGATGAGTGTATGCCTGAACCAGAGGCGGCGTTACCAGAGTCATTGCCAGGGCCACTGCCAGGGCCATTGATCGAATACAGAAAACGCATTGCCTCAGGTGAATTGCGATATGACCCTGTCCAAGCTTTGGCCGTCGAAAAATTACAAAGTTTACACAAGGCCCTTCGCACGTACCAACCCCAACGGGGCTCGGCCGGATGGAAAGAACGCTTTGGTTTGGGGCGTCGCCCGGAAACACCACCCCAAGGCCTTTATTTTTATGGCGGTGTGGGCCGTGGGAAATCCATGTTGATGGATATGTTTTTCGATGCCGCCCCCGTGCGCCGCAAACGCCGGGTACACTTTCACGCCTTCATGCAACAAATTCACATTCGGTTGGCGGAATATAGAAAATTTAAAGGTCGGGAAGCCGACCCCATCCCGTTGGTCGCGGCACAAGTCGCCTCTGAAGCCAGCCTGTTTTGCTTTGATGAATTTCAGGTGGACGACATCACGGATGCGATGATCTTGAAACGTTTTTTTGAAAGTTTATTCGCGGCGGGAGTGGTGGTGGTTTCAACGTCAAATCGCCCACCGTGTGATCTTTATAAAGACGGCTTGCAACGGGAACAATTTTTACCCTTCATCGATTTGCTTGAAGAAAAAATGGATTTGTTGGAATTGGCCGGGTCGCTCGATTATCGCTTGGAACAAATGCGGGCGTTGGACATCTACATTACCCCCGATGATGCAAGCGCTCGTGAAAAACTGGAAAAATCTTTCACCACCTTGACGCATGGTTCCCGCGCACACGCCGCCTCTATTCCGGTTCAAGGCCGCGATGTTGCCATTCCCAAAGCGGCCCACGGCGTTGCTTTGGTAAGCTTTGATGATATTTGCGGTCGACCATTGGGGGCGGCAGACTATTTAGAAATTGCCCGGCGTTACCACACGTTGATTATTCCGGGATTGCCCAAAATGACGCCCGAAAATATGGACAAGGCCAAACGTTTTGTGACGTTGATTGATGCCATGTACGAAGGCCATGTAAAACTGATTTGTTCCGCCGAAGTTGACCCTTTTGATTTGTACACCGAAGGCAAAGGATCGTTTGAATTTGAACGCACGGCCTCTCGATTAATAGAAATGCAATCTGAATCTTACATTAAATTAGGCCATGCAAAACGAAATGCGTAATCTAAATGAAAATAGTTGATCAATTGGTTCAATAGCGCTTGCCGCAAGGCAAAAATAGGACTACGAAATTTAAAGAACATTTTTCGCACAAAAATTAGCTGTGCTTGGTAAAAGATGAGGGGGATCACAATGGCTCGAAATAAAATTGCTTTGATTGGTGCTGGAAATATTGGCGGAACGCTGGCTCACTTGGCGGGGGTCAAAGGCTTGGGCGACATCGTCCTTTTTGATATTTTCGATGGCCTGCCCCGTGGCAAAGCCTTGGATCTTTCCCAATCCACAGCGATCGAAGGCTATGACGCCAAAATTTCTGGTACGAAAAGCTATGTTCAAATTAAAGGCGCCGATGTTGTTATCGTCACCGCTGGAATTCCCCGCAAACCGGGCATGAGCCGCGACGATCTGTTGGCCATCAATGTCAAGGTCATGAGATCCGTTGGCGCGGGCATTAAAAAATATGCACCCAATGCTTTTGTCATTTGCATCACCAATCCTTTGGACGCGATGGTTTCTGCTTTGCGCGATGCCTCTGGATTACCACACCGCAAGGTCGTCGGCATGGCGGGCGTTTTGGACAGCGCTCGTTTTCGTTATTTTCTGGCCGAGGAATTTAAAGTTTCAGTTCAAGATGTAACCGCGTTTGTTTTGGGTGGTCATGGCGACACCATGGTGCCCTTGGTGCGGTATTCCAATGTCGCCGGTATTCCCGTTCCCGACTTGGTGAAAATGAAATGGACCACGCAAAAACGGATTGATGAAATTGTCCAGCGCACCCGGGATGGCGGTGCTGAAATTGTTGGACTCTTGAAAACAGGTTCAGCGTTTTATGCTCCGGCAACGGCCGCGATTGAAATGGCGGAATCTTATCTGACAGATCAAAAACGTATTTTACCCTGCGCGGCTCATTTGAAGGGCGAATACGGCGTCAAAGATATGTACGTCGGCGTGCCCGTTGTGATTGGGGCCAAGGGCGTTGAACGCGTGGTCGAAATTAAATTGGAACGTGCGGAAAAAGCTTTGTTTACAAAATCGGTTCGTTCCGTGCGAGCTCTTTTGGCCGCGATCAGCCAAATCGATAAGGCCGAAGCGAAAAGCGCTCTGGAAAAAAGTGCGGCGGCTAAAAAAGCACCCGTGAAAAAAGCACCCGTGAAAAAAACAACCGCAAAGAAGGCCCCGGTAAAGAAGGTTGTGGCAAAGAAGGCCCCGGTAAAGAAGGTTGTGGCAAAGAAGGCCCCGGTAAAGAAGGCTGTGGCAAAGAAGGCCCCGGTAAATAAGGCCCCGGTAAATAAGGCTCCAGAAAATAAGACTCCAGAAAATAAGACTGTGGAAAATAAGGCTGTGACGCAAAAGGTAATTTCGAAAGCTCCCGTAACGCATTTAAAAGCTCCCGCAACGAACGAGAAATAAGTCCAGCCCGAAAGGACCGTTTCGATGAACATACATGAATATCAAGCTAAGCAACTTCTTTCCAATTTTGGCGTTGCCGTACCCAATGGCAAGGTTGCCTATACGGCTCCCGAAGCCGAAGCCGTCGCAAAGAATCTGGCTAAGGACATGGTCGGTGATCCTGTGTGGGTTGTGAAATCGCAAATCCACGCCGGGGGACGCGGCAAAGGAGGCGGGGTGAAAGTTGTGTCTTCTATCGAAGACCTTCGCGACACCGCCAATCAAATGCTTGGCATGCAATTGATCACGCATCAAACCGGCCCCGAAGGCAAAGAAGTCAAACGGGTTTATATCGAAGAAGGTTGTGACATTGCGCGGGAACTGTATTTGAGTTTCTTGATCGACCGTTCGACGTCTCGCGTGACCGTGATGGCGTCCACCGAAGGCGGTATGGATATCGAAGAAGTGGCGGCGAAAACACCTGAGAAAATTCTGAAAGTGACCATCGACCCGGCGACGGGGATGTTGCCATTTCATGCGCGTCAATTGGCCTTTGGCTTGGGCCTTGAAGGCAAGCAAGTGAATTCTGCGGTGAAGTTGATGTTGGGCATTTATAAGGCGTTTAATGCGCTTGATGCCTCGTTGGTGGAAATCAATCCGTTGGTGGTCACGCGGACCGGCCAGGTGATTGCCTTGGACGCAAAAATGAATTTCGACGACAATGCCTTGTTCCGTCAAAAAGACATCTCGGAATTGCGCGACGAAGACGAAGAAGACCCGGCGGAACTAGAAGCCGCCAAGCATGATTTAAACTACATTAAACTGGATGGCTCGATTGGCTGTATGGTCAACGGTGCGGGCTTGGCGATGGGTACCATGGATCTGGTTAAGTTACATGGTGGAGCGCCTGCGAACTTCCTTGATGTGGGCGGTGGCGCAACTAAAGAACGGGTGTCTGAGGCAT
>JAESSV010000158.1 GCA_016763895.1 Magnetovibrio sp.
GACAGACGGCGGTGCCGGTGCTTCGGCTCCTCAACTGGGCTCTTCCAATTTCCAACCTGTTGGCGTGACACCGGGACAAGATACCGGAACGTTCGTGGGGCGTAAGGTTGCCGAGCTTCGCTCAGAGCTCCAACGTCTTCAGGAACAAGTCAGCATCCACAACGGTGGCTTACAAGAATTGCGCGCCAATATGGTCAGCAATGCTCAAGGTTACCATGGCACCGTTGCCAACGTGAATGCGCGTTTGCAAGTGGGCACCACACCGGGCAATCCGATTTTGGTGCAACAATTCACAACGGCTCAAAGTGCTCTGGATAAGCTCAATTCTGATATTGCTGCGATGAACAAGCTGGCAACGGCGGCCTCAGCCATGTCCACCATGAGCTCTTATCTTTCCGAATCCACCCGTGCCGCGTTTGGCGTATCGGGTGCGGTTGACGAAGATCACCGTCAGTTGGCCATTCTTCAAGACGAAGTCGATCAAACCGTTGTGTTGATCGAACGTTTGTTGAAAGAAGTGACCGACGACATTCGCCGCCAAAGCAATTATGTGGCAACGGAACGTTCAAATTTGAACACCTTGGCCGCCGGTATTAAAACGGGCGAGATTTACGGCGCAAGCCTCAGCAACGTTGCCACCGTGGCTGCGGGGCCTGGTCCTCGTGCCGGCAAACCCATGGACACAACAGGCCGTCGCCCGTTGGTGGTGATCCGTTTTGATCGCAACAAAGTTCCCTATCAACAAGCCCTTTACAACGCGGTCAGCCGGGTTTTGGAACGTCGTCCAAATTCAGCCTTTGATTTGGTTGCCGTGGCCCCCATCGCCGGCGGACCGGCTCGCGTGGCTTTGAATTCCAACAAGGTTCGCCGTCATGCCGAAGACGTCTTGCGCTCGCTCATTGAAATGGGTCTGCCGCCAGAACGGGTTGCGGTGTCTGCTAAAACGTCAAACAAATCGGTAAGCAACGAAGTGCATTTGTACATGCGCTAAGCTGACCAATTCTACAGTGTTAAAAGCCGGGTTCTGAACAAGAGCCCGGCTTTTTTTATAGTCCTTAAACAGAATTTCAAGGCCATGTGAAAGCAACACGATGTGGTTTAAAAAAGAACAAGCCCCGGGTTCACCCATGGACAACTTCATCAATCGGCACGATCTAGCCCTTGATGAACGCGCGATTTTGGATGTCTATTTAACGGGCATTTTACATGGGGTAAGCGGCATCAATACAGTTTGCACCACCAACACCTTACCGCCTGTGGTAAAGGATTTTGACCTTGATGTGGCGGAATTAAAAGCCATGATCGATACTTTCTTAAAAGAACGCCAAGATATGAAACATCAACCCTTGGGTTTGTGTGCCGTGATGGCGGTGATGCAACGTTTTGGGACTTAGCCCATCTTTGTATTGAAGACGTCCTTCACACCATGCTAGAACTCATAAAACGACCCGACTAGACCTAGATTAAGGAAAATTTACGTGCCCGATTCTGAAATGACCAAGTTCCAAAAAATAAGACTGCTCGCCATCATCATCACGTGCCTTGGCACCTTTGCCTACCTCGTCTTTAATGCCCTGCTGGCCGGACTAAAGGGCTAACGCACCTTACAACAGGCAAAACCACCCAACCTTTCCCCTTTAAAGAGCACCCGCTTTCCGCTAAGGTGAGGGATGGATGGAATTGATGAAAAATCTGGCAAACAGCCTCAAGCTCAAAATGTTCAGGGCGTAACCCCAGATGGTGTCACCACGCCGCCAGCGTATAAAACATGGACGCCAAGCAAGTTCGCAAGACATATCAAAGAACTTGCCGATCAAAATGATACGCATTTTTGTTTCTTCCTAGGAGCCGGCTGTTCTATATCATCCGGCATCCCGGGGGCGTCTGCGTTGACCCGGCGCTGGATCAAAAAAGCAAAACAGATTGATACAGATAGCAACGACACTGTTCTCGAATGGGCCCAAAATAAATTCCCGGATTATACGGATGAGACCGCGGGAAAATTTTATGCGGACGTTATGGAAGCCGCCTTCCCCACCTCAGCCGAACGCCAACAAGAAATAGAAAACGTCATTGCTGAAGGTGTTGACGCGCCAAGTTTTGGCTACGCCGAATTGGCTCAATTGATGACCCATGAAACGTATGGACCACAGTTTTCCAATGTGCTCACCACTAATTTTGACGATATGATCGCCGACGCTTTGTTGATGTATGCGCAAAAAAAACCGCGTGTTATTGCCCATGAAAGCCTCGCGAACTTTGCCAAGGTATCGGGTTCAAAGCCCATGGTGTACAAGGTCCACGGGGATGCAAAGCTGGCTCCACTGAATACGGGCCCCGAAACCAAAGCCTTAAAGAAAAAAGTCACCAAAAAACTCGAAGCCCTGCTCAGCGAAACCCTGCTTATTTTCGTCGGGTACAGCGGTAACGACAAGAGCATCGCCGATTTGATCGAAAAGCTACCCGCCGGCAGCCCCAGCCACGGCATCTATTGGGTCGGCGAAGAAATTCCCGACACCTACGTTGGCAACGTCCTCAAACCTCGCCCAGAAGTCATTCACGTTGACCATCTGGATTTTGATCAATTGATGCTATTCATTAAAAATGAATTTCAACTGTGCAATCCCAAAAAAGGTATCACCCATGAAAAAATTATGGAAAAGTACCTTATCAAACTGGTAAACCTCCATTTATCCATTCAAGCAGAAGAGCTTCCCGACAGCAAAATTGAATCTGTTAAGGCATGGGCAAAACTGATGGATTTATTGCCGGATAAAGTGAGTTGGGTTGCCGCTGTCCTCAAAGCAGAACTGCTTCAGGCTTATGACTCAGATAAGGCTGAAAAAGCCTATAAGACGGGACTTGATCGATTTAAAAATCAGCCTGACCTTCTTAACAGTTATGCCAGTTTCTTAATAATTAAGCGCGACGACATGGATGGGGCCGAGGCTCTTTACAAGCGCGCCCTTGATGCTGATCCAAATCACGCAAACACCCTCGGGAATTATGCCAATTTTCTTTGTGAGCACGGCCAAGATACCAATGGAGCCGAGGCTCATTACAAGCGCGCCCTTGAGGCCGATCCGAACCACGCGAACACCCTCGGCAATTACGCCCTCTTCTTGACAACTGAGCGCAAGGACATGGATGGGGCCGAAGTTCATTACAAGCGCGCCCTTCAGGCCGATCCGAAGGACGCGAACACCCTCGGCAATTACGCCAACTTCTTGCAAACTGAGCGCAAAGACGTGGACGGGGCAGAGGCTCTTTACAAGCGCGCCATTGAGGCCGATCCGAAGAACGCGACCACCCTCGGCAATTACGCCAACTTCTTGCAAACTGAGCGCAA
>JAESSV010000159.1 GCA_016763895.1 Magnetovibrio sp.
GAATTCACCCAATTTCACCCCACATGCCTGTACCATCCCAAGGCCAAATCATTTTTGGTCACCGAAGCCGTACGCGGGGAAGGCGGTCATTTGCTAGACCCCAAGGGTCGGCGGTTCATGACAAAATTTGACGAACGGGGCGAATTGGCTCCGCGCGATGTGGTGGCGCGGGCCATCGACTTTGAAATGAAACGCATGGGTGCGGACTGTATGTACTTAGACATTTCGCACAAGGGCAAAGACTTCATCGAAGAACATTTCCCGATGATTTATGAAAACACCAAGGCCTTTGGTTTTGATATGGCAATTGAGCCCCTGCCCGTTGTGCCCGCCGCGCATTACACGTGTGGTGGAATCATGGTTGACCCCGTGGGACGCACCGATTTAGACGGCCTTTATGCCGTTGGCGAAGTCACCTACACCGGGCTCCACGGAGCCAATCGCATGGCCAGCAATTCGCTTTTGGAATGTTTGGTGTATTCAACGGCGGCCGCCAACGATATCAAAACCCGTTTGACGTCGGGCGTTGAAATCCCGCTGCCTCCCCCATGGGACATAAGCCAAGTGATTGATTCTGATGAAGAAGTCGTGATTGCCCATAACTGGGAAGAACTCAGACGTTTTATGTGGGATTACGTGGGCATCGTGCGCACCGACAAACGTTTGGCACGAGCCCTCAATCGCATTGAAATGTTGCAAAGTGAAATTGCTGAATATTACAGCCATTTTCGCATCACCAGCGATATGTTAGAGCTTAGAAACTTGGCGGTTTGCGCGGAACTCATCATCAAGTCTGCTCTTGAACGCAAAGAAAGTCGCGGGTTGCACTACACCTTGGACTACGCGGATGTGGACGATGAACATCAAGGACACCCCACCCGGCTCACCCCCAAACGTTGCCCCGTCGAGATGGATTGATCCATGACAAATTACCCTGAACCTGCTGCGTTCCCCCCGGGGGCCAGCCTCACCGATGGCGTCTGGACACAAGTCTTAAGCCCCCGCCAAGCCACCCAAGGCCGCCCGGCCTTGTTTTTGGATCGTGACGGCGTGTTGGTCGAAGAAGCTCACTATTTGCACAAAGTCGAAAACGTACAGCTGACCCCCAACGCCGCCCAAGTGGTCAAAGCCGCCAATGCCAACAATATTCCGGTCATATTGGTCACCAATCAGGCTGGGGTTGGGTATGGCTATTTCAAATGGGACGATTTCGTTCTTGTTCAGGCTCAGATTCTATCGGACCTTGCCCAAGGCGGGGCGCACATTGACGGTGTTTTTGCGTGCCCCTTCCACGCCAAAGGCCAATCCGTTTATGCCCACAAAGACCACCCGGCGCGCAAACCCAATCCGGGCATGTTGCATTTGGCCCAAAGCCTGATGGGCATTGACCTTCAATCCTCGTGGATTGTTGGCGATCGATCGCTTGACGTGCTGGCGGGCAAAAATGCTGGGCTTCAAGGCGGTGTGCATGTGCTCACGGGGCATGGTTCAAAAGAAGGTGAACGCGAAGCGGCTTTGAACGTGGGGACGCCATCATTTCCGCTTAAAGGAGTCCAAAACCTCTTTGAGGCCATGGACGTTCTTGGTTTTTTGAAAAAACCCTAAAGGTAAAGAGCGTTAAAACCTGGTTCCTGCGATGACGATTTGATCGCGACCATTGTGCTTGGCCATATACAGGGCTTTGTCGGCTGCATCCGACAAACTTACCGCCGTATCGCCATCTTGATATTCGGCAATGCCGATGGATATGGTGACCGAAAATTGTTGATCGCCTTCGCCGTGAAAGATAATGCTGCCAAAGTCTTTATGAATTTCGCCCAAAACACCCTTAGCAGCGGCAGCGTTGGTGAGGGGTAAAATAATCGAAAATTCTTCACCACCCATGCGACCAACCAAATCCGCCCCCCGCAAACGTTGACGCAACAAGCGCGCCAAAACCTTAATCACCCGGTCCCCAACCCCATGGCCATGGGTATCGTTGACCAATTTAAAGTGATCGATATCAATGGATACGAGGGACATTTCGGCATCTGACCGTTTGACCCGAGAAACCTCGGCTGCCAAAAATTGTTTCGTGGTGGTGTGATTGTACAGGCCGGTCATAGAATCACGGGCCATAAAGGTTCGAAGCTCTCGAAACCGGGCGGCCCGAGAACTCACCGATGAAATCAAGTGAGACGGACGAATCGGTTTGGTCAGGAAATCATCGGCCCCCAACTTCATGGCGGATAATTGTTTTTCTTTGTCCACTTCACTCGACAAAAAGACAATGGGAATGCCGGCGTATTCTTCGCTTTGACGGATCACCGAAGCAATTTCCTTGCCGCTGGTGCCCGGCATATAGATATCAAGCAAAATTAATTCAGGCGCAACTTTTTCTAACGCATCCAAAATGGTCATTGGGTCGGTGACCACAAACGTTTCCATTCCGGCCCCTTGAAGCACAAGTTCTGTGTGGGTGGCCAAGGTGGCGTCATCATCCACGATTAAAACACGGTATGGTTCGGATACCGAGCCTTGGGTCACATTGTCAAGCACACGGACCAAATCCGCCACATCAACAGGTTTGACCATATATTCAACAGCCCCCGCGCGAATAGCGCCAAGCCGCGTTTCCAGGTTATTCGTGGACGTATACACCACCAAAGGGATTGCCAAGGCCCCGTCATCATGCAATTTGGTTAAAACCTTAAGAGCCGCTTGAGAATCATCACCAAACGTTAAACCGCTGATAACCGCTGAGGCTGGCGCGCGCAAAAGCTCATCTTTTAACTGCTCTGGACGAGCAAGCGCGGTAAGTTCATAACCAAAATGCAACATTTCAGATTGGATGTCGACTTCCCCGCTCGCGACGCACTGCGAGACAAGAATAACCTTTTTCATCACCTGTTCATGTTCTGGCGTCAGGACCATAATCAATCAAATTCAGTTTTGCGCTCTTTTCATTTGGTATATTTAGAGCATCTTGACTATTTTCATAGTAACAATAGTTTGCACGACATGTCTAATCCCTTAAAGTGGTAAAAATATTTATAACATCACCTTATCATCATCATGATTAACACACGGCAAGTTTGAAATTCAATGACGCTTCCTTCACCAGATTTAGCAACGCGAAGAACAACCCTTGCCCTTGCGGCGGCTGTGTTTATTGCCGTCTGTCTTGTCTTTATTCCCAGCTATTTTGGAAATTTGTCTGAACCTTTTGTGTTTGAACGCTTCGTTGGGTCAGATACCTATATGCGCGTTCTCAGGGTTCGCGATTGGTGGGATGCTGGGCAATGGTACCAGACGTTTTCACCGCGCAGCAATTGGCCGTATGGCGAGACTCTTCACTGGACTCGTCCCTTCGATGTCTTGTTGGTTATTTTAGCCGCTCCGTTTGCGCCGTTTGTCGGCATGCACAAGGCTTTGTTTTTTTCCGGCGTGATCATCAGCCCGATCTTATTGGTGTCGACAATTTGGGTCATGGTGTGGGGCAGCCGGCCTTTTTTAAACCCCAAAGGCCGCGTTATTTTGGTGATCCTGTTCACATTTCAACCCATCACCCACTATTATTATGTCGCCGCCCGGCCCGATCATCATTCCATGATTTTGTTTGGTTTTGCCACAGTTCTTGTTCTTTTGGCGCGTTTTGCTCATGCCCCGGCCAATTCCCGTTCCGCGGTGGCCTGGGCCGGAGCCATGACGGCCTTTGGCCTTTGGGTGAGTGTCGAATCCTTAAGTATCGAGCTTTTTGCCCTGTTGGCCATTGGTGGGCTGTGGATTTGGCATGGGCACGATGAATGGCTGAGCGCCTTGCGCCGTTATGCCACCGTGGGGGCGCTTGCGATCTTGGTCGCCTTGTTCATTGAACGCCCCCCGCACGAATGGCTGGGGTCCGAAGAATATGACCGCTTGTCCACGGTGCATGTGGCTTTATTGGCGCTCATAGCCTTGGGCATCGAAGGCATGTGGCGGCTTCGGCACCGCTATAACACATCCCTTTGGGGCCGGGCGGGGGCTGCGGTCGGGGCCGCAATTTGTGCCGCCCTTGTCATGCACCTCTTGTTTCCTGATTTTTTCAAAGGTCCGTTTGGCGCCGCCATGGAACCACGCCTTCAAGACATGTGGCTCAATAAAATAAAAGAATTTCAGCCCTTAACCAAGACCGATACGAATACCATCATCACGGCCCTTGTGCTTTTGGTGCCCACCGCTTGGCTGATGATTTGGGGGGGCATAATTGCCAAAACCAGACCCCGTTCACAAGCTGACATCAATCAATTTGTCGTTTTGGCGGTGGCGGTGGGCTTATACGTTCCCTTAACGTTGCTTCAATCGCGTTGGGGTGGCTACATGGGAATTGCCGTTCTTCCGGGGTGGGTGTTGCTTTTGCAACATATTTTAAAATGGCATGGCGGTCCGCTTATTGGTTCGAATCCGGGCACCCCGGTGTATCGCGCGCCCCTGTTTTGTCTGGTTGCCGTGGGGCATCTTTTGCTCACGGTGGGCTTAAAGATTATCGTCAATCCGCCCGAGCTCGCCAAGCCCAAGCCTTGTCTTTGGCGAGAAATTACGCCGTATTTAAACAGCCCTGATTTTGCGGATGGACGGCCCCAAACGTTCCTGACCTTCATCCATCAAGGTCCCGAATTCATCTATCGGACCAAGCACCGTGTGGTGGGCACGCCTTATCATCGCAATACCGCCGGATTGTTGGACAGCTTCACCGCATTTACATCCACGAACGAGGCCGAATCGAAGGCTATATTTGAAAAAAGAAAGATCGATTATTTGCTCACGTGCGTCAAAGCCGTCGAAGAAAAGTTCTTTTTAGAATTTAAAGGCGATACATTGATGCGAAAAATCACGCAAGGAAATCCGCCGAAATGGTTAAAGCCAGCCCCTCTTCCCGATGGGTTAGCGGAAAACTTCCACCTTTATCATTTTCAAAGCCCGCCGAAACCTCAACGGCCCTAAGTCTTGCCGCGCACCTTATCTAGCAATTGAGAAAGCGTCATATCGACCTCGACCACACCTTGCAGCGACAGCTTGATTTGGTCGCCATCAAGCACCCATCGATCTTGTTTAAGGCGGGCAATGGTGTTTTCACAAAAAGACCGATAGTTGTCTAAAGCCCGGTGATCCCCCAATTCCTGGGCTAAAATAGCCAAGGCAAGCTGGTAAGGGCCGCTTCCCACGTAGCCCCATTCAAATCCCGCTTCGCTCAACGTGCGAAGGTCCAAACGCAAGTTTAAGGGCGCGCCGTCCACAGTGACCGTGATCACTTCGCCGTTTCTAATTCCTGCGTATGTTGACAATGTCTTCGATCCTTAAAGGCTAATTTCACAAACCATGGTTTTTTATCATGTATATTTTAGCAAATGAGATCAAGATTGTTTCAAAATTTTAGTTCAATACATTAACGAAAATCGTCAAGTTGCTGTTGTATCTGAGGTCCACGATGATATATTGTAAAAACGAAAATTTGACTGCCTTTTCATATGGCTATTTGGCAAAGACAACACATATTTCACGAAATGGCTTACCGAGCGTTTGCATGAATAAATCCAAGTCTCCGTCCTACACCTTTTTGATGCCATCTTGGGCCCAGAATTTCTGTGTTCAGGCCTTGGGCACACCTGAGCCGGGGGCATTATGAGAGCCGTTGTTATTGGCCTCGTCTTTGCCGCCATTATCCTTGCTGGTGGCACCGCCTATCTGTTGCGAGATTACATCTCGTCCCAACAAGCTGAGTTTGCGGCGCTGGTGCCCACAACGCCAACCACAAAAGTTTTGGTGGCCAAAGCCAATGCCCCCATCGGCACCTTGGTCGAGCCCAGCAACACAGAATGGATTGACTGGCCCGAGTCCGGTATCCAAGATACTTTTTTGCTCAAGTCCAAAGATGCGAACATTCAAGACAGCCTGAAAAAGAATAAATATATGGTTCGCCGCAGTTTTGCCAAAGGCGAGCCCATCACCATGGCGCGGCTTTACAAATCAAAAGATCCCGGTTTTTTACGGGGCGCCCTAAGTCCCGGCATGCGAGCCCTTGCCGTGCGGTCCGGAGCCGAAAATTCTGCGGCTGGCTTTATCCTGCCCGGCGACAGAGTTGATGTCATGCTCACCCACAACATGCTGAGCCTGGCCCTGCAACACGCGGGCGCCGCAGCAGCGGCCAAATTCAAAGGTGGTTTAACCCACACCAGCGAAACCATTATCGAAAACCTGCGGGTTCTTGCCATTGATCAAAAAGTCAGTGAATTTCAAGAAGGAGCCCAAGTTGGCAAAACGGTTTTGTTGGAAGTTTCACCCAAAGATGCGGAACGCTTACAAACGGCAAAAGCCATGGGTCGAATAACGTTGGTGCTTCGGGCGGCGCGACGCAATACGAATACGCCCAAACGAAGCATGTTCACCACCGATGTTGAAGTCAGCCCCTTGCTCAGAAACTTTGACAGGGTGCTCAAAAACGGCAAACTCAATATGACGCGGAGCCCCTCAAAACGTCTGGCTCAGAAAAAAACCACACGGACCACAAAATCTCGCTCAAGGTCAGCGCCGCGCACCGCGCCAAAACAATTAACCATTTATCGCGGCACTTCGGGTTCGGCCAAAGCGACCGGAGGAACGGCTCCATAATGTTTAAGTTCATAAAAATTTCAGCCTTTGCGTTAAGCGTCTTTGCCATCGTGCTTGCGGTCACGCCATTTAATGCCCAGGCGCAACAAGTCCCGGGTCGTTCGAATCTGGTGCAAACTCAAACTCGGGCCAAGCCTCCGTTACCGACGCGCGCGCCCAGAGGGGCCGTTAGTGTGCAACAAAACGAATGGGACATCAGCTTAAATTCAACGTTGGTCCGGGTTCCCTTGAACAAACTTCTTTCCGTGCGTTTGCCGGGCAAGGTCCGCAACGTCATCATTGGCAATCCGACCATCGCCAACATCGTTGGCCCCAACGATGGCACCCGGGACCATGTCTATTTGCTGGCTCTTCTGGTGGGGTCAACCTCAATTATATTCGAAGACGCCAAGGGCAATATCTTGTTCAAAGGTGACATTCAAGTTGATATTGAAATCAGTGGCATTCAGGCCGCCATTCAAGAAATAATGCCAGATGAAAAAATTAAGGTGATTGCCCAACGCAATTCTGTGGTCCTCAAAGGCTTTGTCAGGTCGGCGGTGGCGTCCGCGCAAGCGGTCGATGTTGCCCGAAGATTTGTGACGGACCCCTTAACCGTTGTCAACGCCTTGGAAGTGTTGGGCAGCCGCCAAGTCATCATGCAGGTCCACGTCGCGGAAATGAAACGAACCGCCATCAAGGAACTGGGCTTTAATTTCACCTATTCAAAAAATATTGGTAATCGTGCCAACAACTTAAACATTAAACCTGCGGGCATTGCAAAGCTTCTGACCACGCCGTTTGCAACGGGTTCAATCCTTCCCGCCATTACGGGCTTTGGCAACATTTCTTACCAGGTGCTTGAAGAAAATGGCTTGGCAAAAACATTAGCCGAACCTGCGTTGACGGCAATTTCGGGGGAAACCGCCACGTTCATGGCTGGCGGCACGTTCCCCATGGTCACCGCGATCGATACGAATGGCACCAAATCATACACCCAACAGCCTTTTGGCGTGCTTTTGAGCTTCACCCCCACCGTTATGGATAAGGGCCAGATCAACCTGCACATTGCGACAGAAGTCTCTGACCGGGATGACACACGGGCCATTGATGGTATTCCAGCCATCACGCGAAATCGCACCGAAACCATTGTGGATTTACCTTCGGGGGGATCATTGATCATTTCTGGGTTGATCCAAAACGATATGAGCAACACGATTTCAGGTATTCCAGGCTTAAAAGACTTGCCCATCTTAGGCTCCTTATTTCGTTCGGAAGCCTTCCTGAATAAGGAAACAGAACTGGTGGTCACGGTCACCGCTTATTTGGCCGACCCCGTTGACAACTCTGCAAGACTTGCCCTGCCGACCGATGGTTTTGCCACCAGCAGCGATTTGGACCTGTATCTTTTAGGCCGCCTGCATAAAGAATATACGAAATCTCCACTTCCGCCCTACGCGACACCTCTTACGGGGCCGTATGGCTATATCATGGAGTAATTGAACATGAAACAACGTGCCCCCTTAACGTCACACACCACACGCCGCTTAGCCTTCTTGGCTTTGATGGCTGGGCTTGTCACAGCCTGTGCTTCGCCGTCACCTAAAGAAGAAGCTGCAAATACAGATTATCGGCAAATTCATAGAATTCAGGTGACGCGAGAAAACGTCAGCTTGTCCATTTCATTGCCGGATCAAGGGCTTGCATTACGGCCCAGCGATCAACGACGCTTTAAAGTATTCTTGCGTAAATTTATCCAACGGGGCCGCACGGTCATCACCGCTGAAAGCCAAATGCCGGAGCTTGCCAAAGCCATCATGATCGAAAATGGCTTGCGCGAAAGTGAAATTTTTGTGGCAACCAATACAACCATTCAAGCCCCCAATGCGGTGTTGAGCTATACGGCAAATAAGGTTGTGGCCCCAGAATGTGGCGACTGGTCGTCCGGATCTTCGTTCAATCCGTCCAACAAACCTCACAGCAATTTTGGCTGTTCTATGCAAAGAAATATCGGAAGCGTTGTTGCCGATCCGGGCGATCTTCTTCAAGCTCAACCCGCCACGGGTGGTGTAGCAGCCCGCACCGACGAAGCCATTCGCACGCACCAATCGGGGGCCGTCAAAGCCCGCCTTTTGGACGGGACGCCATAATGAAGACTCTTGTGATGAAGATTATTGGGAGGCCGATTTGATTCTCAGAATCAACATAGGGGCATATGTCCTGACCGATGCGGTCAAAAAGGCC
>JAESSV010000160.1 GCA_016763895.1 Magnetovibrio sp.
ACATGGCGGGAATGGGTGAAAATCCAACCACCCGGTCGGGGCCGTATTCTTTGGTGGTGTAAACGTTCGCGGCCCCAATAATTTCGTTCACTTCATCCCAATCGGCCCGCACAAAACCACCTAGGCCCCGGGCTTGTTGATAGGCTTTCAACTTCACCGGATCTTCGACAATTGATTTCCACGCTTGAACCGCCGTATTGCCGCTACGAGCTTCTCGCCAAAATTTAATCAATTCGCTGCGAATCAATGGGTATTTGATGCGATTACCACTGTACAAGTACCAAGAATAGCTGGCCCCACGCGCACACCCACGGGGTTCGTGATTGGGCATATCTGGCCGGGTCCGGGGGTAATCCGTTTGCTGCGTTTCCCACGTGACAATGCCGCCTTTGACATAGATTTTCCAACTGCACGACCCGGTGCAATTTGTGCCGTGCGTGGACCGCACAATCTTGTCATGGCTCCACCGTTTACGGTAGCCGTCTTCCCATTGCCGGTCTTCGTTATTTACGACACCCAAATCTCCGGAAAAGGTTTCCGTAGATTTGCTAAAGAACGTCAGTCTGTCGAGAAAATGGCTCATAAAAATGTTCCTAGTCTTTGAATGATAACGGTACAGTTCAACGGTGAAACTTTAAGGGTTTTTGACCTCAGCCTTTGGTCCAAGATAATACCACCAGTTCAAAAGCAAGCAAATGGTGTAAAACACAGCAAAACCGTACAAAGCATTTTCAGGTGTGCCCAGCTTGATTTGTTCGCCAAAGACCTTGGGAATAACAAACGCGCCATAAGCGGCAACCGCAGACGTCCACCCCAAAGCCGGGCCGGCTTGTTCTTTGGGAAACACCATGGCAATGGTTCTAAAGGTCGATCCGTTGCCAATTCCGGTGGCCGCAAACAAGACTAAAAACAACACAAAGAACGGCCCAAAGACCTCTTCGGGTGTGGCCGACACGTAAGCTTGTTTAAGGTAATAAGCGACGCCCAAAGCCGATGCAATCATCACGATGGACACCATTTGCGTAACCTTTGCCCCGCCAACTTTGTCGGCAATCCAGCCTCCGACGGGGCGAATAAGGGCGCCAATAAACGGCCCCATCCAGGCATACATCAACGCAGACGGACCGTTCGCATTGATAATGTCATGGGTCATAACACCGCCCACCATCACATGCTGATAGCCAAACACCACCTTAATCGCCAAGGCAAACCCAGCCGAATATCCGATAAAGCTGCCGAACGTCATGGTGCAAATAACGCTCATTACCCACGTGTGTTTGTTGTTGAAAATCTTAAATTGTCGTTCCAGGTTGGGCTTGATCTCACCCGGGATCATTTTCAACAAGATCACCGTGTTTAACAAAATCCCCACAATCAAAGGCCACTTGACCCAAGCCGGCGCGCCAAGCCCGGTGGGCGCTGGTAAAATGATATACAAACCAATCGCCGCCATCAGAAAACCATTCAGCAACATCATGGAAATTTGAGACATGGCCGCAACGGGCGCGCCAATGCGCGGCGAGACTTCTTCGGTGCGAATATTATTCATGCCAAACCAACCGGCAAAAGCCAACGGGATCAAGATCACCAACCAGACAAACCCGGCATTTTGAATATAGGTTTCGGTCCCCGCTGGAATTTTCCCAATCAAGGTTCCGGACGTGTTTTGCAAAATCATGGGATCGCCGCCAAAGATGCCAAACGTCATCACCAATGGCACCAAGATTTGCATGGTGGTCACACCCGCATTGCCCAAGCCCGCATTCAAGCCCAAAGCCAGGCCTTGCATTTTTTTGGGGAAGAAAAAGCTGATATTAGACATGGAAGACGCAAAGTTACCGCCGCCAAAGCCTGATAAAAACGCCAACAACTGGAACGTCCAAAGCGGGGTGTCTTTATCTTGAAGCGCAAAGCCGGTTCCAATGGCGGGCAACATCAACAACGCGGTGGTGAAAAAGATCGTATTTCGCCCCCCCGCAATCCGAATGAAGAAACTGGACGGAATCCGCAACGTGGCCCGGTCAACCCGGCGATCGCCGACAACGTGAACAATTCGGCTTTTTCGAAACCAAAACCCAAATTCAACATCTGAACCGTGATAATGCCCCAATACAACCACACGGCAAATCCACACAGCAAGCTGGGAATGGATATCCACAAATTTCGATTGGCAATGGCTTTACCCTTTTTTTCCCAGAAATCCGGGTCTTCAGGGGTCCATTCATGAATGTCACTCATATCACTGCTCCACACTTTTTTCAGGCTTGGCCTGACTTTGTAATTTAGACCGATCCATGCCACTGTGATGCAACAAAGACTTTGCCCCCGTACCCTCCTTATGATGTGATTCATGGATAGAGTGCATTTCCGGCAATTCTGGTAATTCGTTGAGTTGTGGCATATGCGCGCGTTCCATACGACGCACCGCCAAGTGCATCCAAATCAGGGCCGTGCTGACCAACACAAACAGCAACATGAAGCAACTGGTCCAAATTCCGGTTAAATCGTTCATGATGCCAAAGCTGATGGGCAGAATAAAGCCCCCCAATCCGCCAATCATGCCGACCAAACCACCAACGGACCCCACATGGTCCGGGTAATAAACCGGAATGTGTTTGTACACTGCCGCTTTTCCCAAAGACATGAAGAACCCCAAGATGACGGTCAAACTCACAAAGGGAACCAAACCGATCGTGATATTGAATTCAATCGGGCCATTGATCCCTTGCACAACATATTGCGTGGAAGGATAGCTTAGGAAGAAGGTGATAATGACGGCGGCGCTAAAGGTCCAATACATGACCTTTCTTGCGCCAAATTTATCCGACATCCATCCGCCCAAAGCCCGAAAGATCGAACCGGGCAAGGCATAAGCCGCCGACAAGATGCCCGCCGTGGTGATTTCCAGCCCGTAAGCGCCCACATAATAACGGGGTAACCACAAAGCCAAGGCCACATATGCCCCAAACACAAAGAAATAATAAATGGCAAAACGCCACACCTGTAAATTTTTAAGGGGTTCCAATTGCATGAATGCAGAAGCAGGTTTTATGTTTCTTTTGCGACGATCAATGCTCACCGGGTCTTCTTTGGAAAACAGGAAGAACAACACCGCCGTTATCATCAAAATAATAGAATAGACTTGAGCCGTTTGCTGCCAGCCCAAAGCCACCAATAAAAAGGGCGCGCCAAAGTTGGTGGCCGCAGCCCCCACATTGCCCATGCCAAAAATGCCCAAAGCCGTGCCTTGGTGGTCTGAATCATACCATTTAGACACATAAGCAATGCCGACGGCAAACGCGCCACCGGCCAAGCCGACGCCAAGGGCCGCGACAAGGAACATTTCGTATGTGCTTACCGTAGATAATAACCACGCGGCAACCGCCGTCACCAGCATCACCAACGTATAAACCCGTCTGCCACCATATTGATCGGTCCAAATACCCAAAAAGATACGGCTCAACGAACCCGTGAGAATTGGCGTCGCAACCAATAACCCAAACTGAGTGTTCGAAAGATTCAAGTCTTGTTGGATTTTAATCCCTATGATTGAAAAAATGGTCCAAACAGCAAAGCACACTGTAAATGCAAACGTGCTGATTCCAAGCATCTGTTTTTGCTGGCTTGTGGTGACATTGTCCAAGACATGCATATAGCATCCCCTTCTTTTTAAGAGTTTTGACTCGCCGTTACTCAACCGCGTTGCCATCAGGCTAGAGCAATTTGGCTCGGTACTCGCCCATACGAACGTGGCTGACATAAACGGCAACCCCCTCATATAACAACAAAAACTCTACGCTCATATTCGATGTTTGCAAGCTATAATTTGCGTTTATAATGCCACAATTGAAGTGCTAACAAAATAATTGAAAGCCTACACTTTACCGCAACAAAGAAAGCGCTAAGCAAATATTCTGAATATATAATTACCGATACTGAACAAAGGGCAGCCTATGTACAAAGATACAACCAAGTTCCTTGCAAAAACGGCCGAACTAAAATTTCAATACCTCAAGAATAATCCTGTTGGTTTTTTTATTTCCTGCATGATGGCCGGGGCTTATGTGGGAGTCGGCATTGTGCTTATTTTATCTTTGGGCAACGAGGCTGACCCCTCATCCACCAAATTGATCATGGGTACTTTTTTTGGCATCACCTTGACGTTAATCATCTTTGCCGGGGCGGAATTGTTTTCGGGCCACATCATGTTTATGACCTTTGGTTTCCTTTACAAAAGGCTCAAGGCGCATCAAGTCATTTTGGATTGGGTCGTATGTTGGTACGGTAATTTGCTTGGGGCCATAACCATTTCGGTGCTGTTTGCCCTTGGCGGCGGCGGCGGCTGGATCAATGACAGCAGCAGCCTTGTTCACGCCATTGCTTTGGCCAAAATCAACAGCACGCCCGTTGAGCTTATCGCGCGGGGGATTATATGTAACTGGTTGGTTTGTTTGGCTATTTGGATGACCACCCGCACCGAAAACGACACCACCAAATGTATTTTAATTTTCTGGTGTCTGTTTGCCTTTGTCGCCGCTGGTTTTGAACACGGCATCGCCAACATGACGGTTTTCACCGTATCCATGATGGGCAGCCACCCCGAAGGCGTGAACTTCTCAGGCATTCTGTACAATCTGTTTTTTGCATCGGTGGGCAATACTTTGGGCGGTGCCATCTTCATCGGAGGCGGCTATTACCTCACCGATCATAACAAAACCTATGAATAAAGGCGCACAAAGCCTTAACGTCAGGACCTAAGCGTTGGCCGCAATGTCTGCGGCCACGGCTTGTACAGAAGGGCTACCGTCTTTGTTGCCGGACAGTTCGGCCGTGCGCGAAACCACCATGTCGTGGACGTCTTTGGCGTCAACGGGGTGTTGCTTCAACATGACCGCCAAGACCGATTCAATGGCCATAATATGAGCCGCCATGCTTTCCATTTCGTCCAAGCGCTGTGTTGCTTGACCGCCAATTTCAACAATATCTTGAGACAGCTGACTCAAGGTTCCTTGCAGATTTCCAACTTGAATCAAGACCTCAGATTCTTCTGTATTTTGTTCGCTCATAATCGTCCCCTACAACCATTCTGGTATTGTATTTAAGCATTCTGGTATTGTATTTAAGCATTCTGGTATTGTATTTAAGCATTCTGGTATTGTATTTAAGAAATGCACAGCTTTTTTACGGCATTACCCCCCGCCACGATGGAAATATCGCTGAAAGCGTTCTATGGCAACATACGCCTCTTGGTCTTTATAACCCGTTAATTCTAGTGTGACATCGGCTCTGGGAATGGAAAAACCGCCCAGTTTGACAAGGGCTTGTTCAACAAAAGTGATTTTAAACTTGCGCCCATTGTCTTCCCGAATGAAGACGTCTCCGGACACCTCAAAATCTTCGCAATCCAAAGCACGGGGCAAGGATTTTAAAAACATCTTTCGGGTCAGCGCCATTTCTTTTTTGATAATCACCTCAGCCTCCGGCCACCGGGGGCCAGATGGCCAAGGCCTCATTTGCTTTTAAAATACGCTCCGCGCGTTCACCGGGAGCAATATACACGCCGTTCACCAACACCAAATGACAATGTTGGGTCGGAAGGTTTAAGTGTTCAATAACGCCTTGCACCGACACGCCATCCTCCACCTCAACTTCGGCCACATTGCGCACCGCATCTTCGGGCAAATGTTTGGCGAGCACCGAAAATAGTTTCAGGGTAATTTTCACGGCAAGCCCCTCACCCTGCGCGAGAAAACACGTGTGTGCAGGCCACATAAGCCTCGGCAATCAGACTTGGGTTTGCTTTTAGCTTTTCTTTCCAACGACCCAGTTTAATGCGGCTTTGAATGAGGCCCCTCAGCACTCCGATTTGATCCGTTCTGCCAAGGCTTAAAGCCCCAATCAAATATTCGCCTTCGAAGGCCAGTTTAAGGTAGCGATTTTGTGCGGTGTTCAACTGAACCGCCACATCGTCTTCGCCTGACCAATGCCCAAAGGATGCTGAAACCAAACCCAATGTATCCAACACATTCATCATCAAACTGCCTTGATAAGCCACATCCTTGCCCGCCATATTCAAGGCGGCAATGCGACCGTGATCCACGGAAGTTGGCTGTACGGCGTGGACGTCGACCCCGCCGCCAAAGCCCGGTCCTTCGGCCACATCGCCCGCCGCATACAGACCCGAAACAGACGATTGCAAGCGATCGTCCACAACGATGCCTGTGTTCACATCCACGCCCGACCCTTTTAAAAAGGCCGTGTTGGGCGTGACGCCAACCGACACGACAACCAGGTCGGCTTTAAGGTCTGCACCTTTGTCTAAGGAAACCGCCAAGCCAGACCCGTGTTCAGAAATGGCGGTGACTTGGGTTGAGGTTCGCAAGGTTACGCCCTTGGCTTCGACCCACTTTTTCAACATCGCGCCGCCCGCCGCATCCATCATCCTTGAAATCAGGCGATCTTCGGTTTCGACCACGGTTAAACTCACGCCGCGTTCCATCAAACTTTCCAAGATGATACAGCCAATAAAGCCAGCCCCCATCAGCACAACATAGCTGCCTTTTTGGGCCCGCTCGGCAATGTTGGCGACGTCTTCCAAAGTCCAACAGTGATGAACACCGGGCAATTCCAAGCCCAAAACCGGAGGGGATTTGGGCGTGGCTCCGGTGGCCACCAAGACTTTGTCATAAGGCACCACTTTACCATCGGCCAAGCTAATAACGCTTTGTTCAGGATCGACTTTGACAACCTGGCCTTGGATGTAATCAATACCCAGATTGTCGAAATGCCCCTTTGTTTTGCGTAAATACGTCCCTTCGGCTTTAATCTTGCCGGTCAACACATACGGAATTGCCATGCGCGAATAGGGCGGATGCGGCTCGCCACCGATCAAGACCACATTGCCGCCCGGATCAGCCTTCACCAAGGTTTCCGCAGCCGTAACACCCGCAGGTCCCGAACCAATAATAACGTATTTCATCGGCGGTCCCTTATAAAACGAGGCGATCAAGCGTTTCATTGGTGGGCACACCGTCTTCGGTCCAACCGCGCAAGCTGTAATATTCGGGTAGCATTTTACCCAATTCGTTGACCTTGCCTTCGGCGGGGCCTGTCTTGGCGGCATCTTTTAACAAGCGCTTGGGCAAAATATCGTCTTTGCCCGTAAAGCCCGCGTCCAGGTTAAACTTGCGTTCCAAGTTCCAAATGCGTTCGCCGACTTCCAAAAGCCGTTCAACCGTCCAATCGCCCGCACACGCCGCGTCAATTTGCGGCGCAATGTCATCCATGGACCAAGCGAACGTTGTGAACAAACACAGTCCTGCGGAATCCACGGCCCCGGTGGCGTCTTGGAACGCGATCACAAGACCAGCCTTGCCATCGGATGACAACGGATCGGTTTTTTCTGGAATGCCCAAAACTTCGGACGCCACGGTATAGCC
>JAESSV010000161.1 GCA_016763895.1 Magnetovibrio sp.
TAACGCCAAAACAAAAACTCGCCATGGTCATGACCATGGCAGCTTAATAGGTTCTACTCATACTGCCCCTTAATAATGGGGGGATTACCTATGAAGCAAGTGAAAATGAAGATTTTCAATCCAGCACAATCGAAAACATTGCCCGACCTCGAAATGAACAAGCCAATAATGCAATCGAAACTTTTCATCGTGCCGAGTCCGGCGATCCCAAGGCCAAGGAAAATTTGCTGGATCAAAAGCGTGAGCTTTTGGGTGAAGAGCCATCGGACAGCGATATTTTTCAAACTCTGCTGGAAAATCAGAGCGGGTTTTATGACAATGACACGATTTTGGAAGTGGCGCTCAGCGACAGCGAAACTCAGTAACACCAAGACGTACTCGACCTTTACAAAGAATTTCGCGGTGATCTGGCATCTGTGGACGAGGCGATCAGCCCCGAGCAGCAGATCGACTTATTTATTGAAATCACAAAAGGCAATGGATCGCTGCCCAACCGCACGTTTCTCGCGCGTCAATCTTTGACCGTTCTCACTGCAAACGGCACGCGCAACTTGTCCGTTGGCCTGAAAGAATTTGGTATCTTGGGCGATGGCACGCTTTTGGAATCTGGCGTGGATAAATTACGACAAATTGCAAGTAGCAGCGAAGTGAATGCAGAATACGCTTAAGTCGCAAGATTTAGGTGATCGGTGTAAACTCGGCCTGTCGCTCAAACTTTCATTTCCAACGAACCTCACCATTGCAAAAGCGGGGCAACCTGCTTGCCGGATGGTGAGCTATGGCTGATTGTTTGGGCGACCAAGTCAGGTTGCCCCACTTTTTATGCCAAAATTTCCTTTTGTTCACCCTTGCGGTCAGGTCTTTCAAACTCGAGAGACGCTTGTGCAAGGTGCCGAATTTTGTGGTGAGCAGCGTGATGAAAATGGGAAAATTGTGTTTGAGCTTTGGACGTGTTGGAAGTGTGGGAGTTCGTTTTCTATACGCTTTAAAAAACAAAATATAATCAGTTAAATCTTATGAGATTACCTTCCATAAAACACCTTCTTTCAGTACCGTTGTTAAGCCCACTTCCTTTACCCATTAGCACTAACCCTTGCCATTTACCTCTACAAGATGAGCCATCTTCAAGCACCATTATGCCCTTTCCAGCAGGAAGGCTATTTTTAAATGCCCCTTCATAATAAGCGCCACTTGGCCAGTCGACACGGCCTTGCCCTAGTAAATGTCCCTTTACATAAGCTCCTTCAAATCTTGTTCCATCTGGGTATGCCAAAATGCCGTGTCCGTCAAAGAGGCTATCTTTAAATTCGCCTTTATATCGTCGACCATCAGCAAAGGCTAAAACACCTTGTCCATTGAGTGTGTGGTCCGTAAAAAAGCCTTCGTAGCGGGTTCCATTTGCAAGTACTGAAACACCTTGTCCTGTCATCCAGTCTTCTGTGAATTCACCTTTATAATAACTACCGTTTGGAAAAGTTTGCTTGCCGAGACCATGTTTTTTCCCATCTTGAAATGCCCCTTCATATCGATATTCAATGGAACCTTTGACCTCTAAAACACCGTGACCATGAAAGGATTTATTTTCAAATTCACCTTCATATTTTACATTACCTTTGGGCCTCTTTATTTCCATTGAGCCCTGACCATAAAAATCTCCCCCCCTAAAATCACCTTTGTAGGTCGTATAAAGGTTAGCAGCATCGAGGACGAGTAAGCCATGACCATCAAAGAGGCCATTTTTGAAAGCTCCTTCATAACGTAATGATCTATTACTACGGTCATTTCCATTTAAGACGCCATGACCATGAGGCTTTCCTTTTTCAAAAGCCCCCTCAAATTTCATTTCTTTTGAAGACAATGTCCCCATTCCCTGAAGCAAGCCATCCTGACACTCTCCTGACCATGCGATAGGAGGCTTAGCATTCTTCAAAATATCCCAAAATTTGCATTTTGTTACATTTGTCAAGGAGGCCCATTCACCATCTGAAAATTGAGCCATGGCAGAAGAAGCAGGAAGCCATCCAGACATGAGGAAGACAGTCAAAAATAAAATGGCTTTTTTAGTCCAATACATGATCATCCTGCTTGGGCTCTGAAAGTTGTAAGTGATTTATAATGCTAAAGAAGAAGTAAGGGGCTGTTCACATAATGTCACTGTAATTGAACTTATTTTAAACGTTTGCCTGACTGTTGAAACAACAAGATAACCAATAACATCAACAAGGAAATAGAAATAAAGACAGGATAAATACAAGATCATATCGAGCAAAAAGAAGTGTTGATAGGCCATATAACCCAACTTGAAGGCCAACAAAAATCCTCAATATAATATAAGAAGGATATCGAGAAAAAACGACAATGAGGCCCACACTAATCAGTAATAAAATTACTATTTCTATACCCTTAAGGGTGTGCAATCGAAGCAGGCTTTCTCCTGACAGAACTTGCTCAATGGCTAAAGAAAAGAAAAAGACTTCTGGTACCACTTCACCCAAAGGGGAATACTGACTACGCTCTATTCCCGGTGCTGTGGCGCCCAACAAGACAACCTTACCCTTAAAAACATTGTCTTGAATTAGGCCTTCAAAAACATCAAGAGCTGAAACTGTGTTTTTTAAATTATAAGGCCGATATTTGAGCACAATGGCTCCTGATTCATTGGTTGGCACAACAAGATCACCACTGATATGAACAGCCTTTAGTCCGATCGATGTTGTTTCTAAAAAAGTCTGTTCTTGTCCTTGGCTAACACGCGCAACTTCGGTGAAAAATGTAGGTTGCAATTTCAGCCGAGAATTAACAAGCAATGGCACCTCCCGTGTCATGCCATCACTGCCCAACATCATTCCCAACAAACCAGCCCCATTTGCACTTTCTTCGATAACGTCGACATTGCGAATGGGTGCATTCGTTTTTATGACAAATGAAAAAATGTCTTTGTTTATATTTGATTCAAACAAGTTATTGAACATCACCAACTTATCAGAGTATGTTTTCGGCTCCCCATTATCCGTTACAGAAAGGCCTTCACCAAGCCAGCCTAAGATGACCTTTCCTTTTTTTATTTCGTGAGCCAATTGTTGATCATGGTGCTCTCCCATTCGATCAGGGTCGGCAAAAACAATATGAAAAGCAATGGCTTTAGCACCCGCTTCGCGTAGTTTTTGGATTAACTTCACATAATAACTGCGGGGCCATGGCCATTGCCCAAGCGCATCAATACTTTTTTCATCCACAGCAACGGTTATGACCGTATTTTCCGGCAAAGGATCGGGTGCCGGAAATGCCGTATGGAGTTGGGCAACAAAAATCAACTCCATACGCTCAACAAAATTTAAATCGGCCCTCATAACCAACAGCAAGAAGCCGAGGATCGCAAATGCTTTAACGTTAAATTTTACCACTCAACACCCTATAAACCGATAATATAAGTTACATTATTGACAGCTTATTCAATTATTACAAGTTTATCCACGTAACCCACCAAACGGCGGCGGGTCTTTAGGGTCAATGCCAGCTACGTCAAGAAGGAATTGACGAATTGTATCTTTAATCTGCTGTGAAGTTGTGTATTTAGGCGTTTGTAGTTCTTCTTTGCTCCATCCAACGTTATGAGGATTGCTACCTGTGTATATGCCCCCGGTTTTAGGGACACTTTTAAGCTTTGAAGAACTTATTTTTTTCTCGAATTTATTGCGACTTATAAAATCTACAACGGCACTTGTTTTGCCATTTTGGGACAAAATATTTTGCGTTGCTTCGACGAGTTCGTTGTATGAAAACGACTTGTTTGGGTCGATGGATTTAACGGTGGCATTGAGGGCTTGTATGCCTTTGCCCAAAACTTTGTCTGAAATCTCTGCTGTTTGTGGTTGGGTTGGTGAGACAGCTGCTGTTTGCTGAGGTTGAGGTCTCTCTTGAGATATGGCGCTTACCGCAGTGTTGTTTTGGGCTTGACCACGGTCTTTTGCATTCTCTGCTTTTATTTTATCAATTTCCTGTCTTAAGCCTTGCGCATATGTGAGCGATTTGCCTTGAGCTTGGGCTTGTGCGCTGTTGGCGCGGGCACGGCCGAGAAGGTCATTGATGGCGCGATTGTTTTTTGCTTTGGCCATGTTGGCCCGTGCAGCGCTTTTAAGTTGGATATCTGTGAAGGTTCTTTTTGGGGCTCGACGGAACGCTTTTTGGCGTTCGTTCTCCACGGCTTTGTCGAGTTTGGCTTGTTTTTCGCGTTCAAGATGGTCGTTTGTGGCGACGACATTTTGAGCTTGAACCTTAGGGTCGGGTGAGCTTGTCCAACTGGGGTCAACTTCGGCTTTGGTTAGTGGGTTAGAGCTGATTTTCACACCTTTCCGTGCCGCAGCCGCAGAGGGTTCTGGTGGGCCGTAGACTTCTGTGCGATCCGGAAGTTGAGGCCTATAGTTGGTTTGTGCGGGGGGGGGTGTTGCCGTGGCTTCATCTGAAAAGTTAATGCCCGCGTATTGTCTATTTTGTTTGTTTTTGTTGGACCGTCCAAGCGCCCCTAAATCTTCGCCTTCGCGCGGGTCGGTCATGTCGGGCATGTTTGCGTTTTGGCGGGCGCGTCTTTCTTCGTCTTTGACGTTCTGTTCTTGGCGGTGTTCTTTATCGGCAAGTTGTTTATTCTTGACCGCAGTCTCTTTCGCTTGGATTTTTTGAGCTTGCTTTACGCGCTCTTGGCGATCACGTGCTTCTCTTGCTTTGGATTCACCCGGTGCTGTCGTACGGCGACCATCCCTAGTGAAATAATTATTACCAACGGAAAATACATCCTTATCACTCGTCGAGCCAACTCCGCCAGCTTTGTCAACACGACTGCCCGTACCGCTGTAGGCACTACGCTCTGCCCGATCTCTTGCTTGATTGTTGGCATAAATTCCGCTAAATTCTAGCAGGCCAGTCTTTGGATTAATCGTCCCAGCACCGCCTTTTTCTTTCAGCAACATGGCTTCAGCCGGCGTGATATGGGCCAAGATGGTGTCGCCATTTCGTCCTAAATTTTGAAGTTTTTGAGCCTGAATCAATTGCGAGGCTTGTTCCGTTTCACCAAGCGGTTTCATCACGCCATCAACGCGCAGGCCTTTACTTTTTTGGAATGCTTCAATCGCTGAAAACAAAGCCCGGTCGGGGATTTCGCTCACCCCCCAATCGGGAGCCTCATAAAAACCTTGGGCTTGTAAAAACGTTTTCGCCGCCAAAACATCGTCTGGTTCAACATTCGCGTTGGACGACAAAGCCCGGCGGAGTTTCAAAATCGGTTGCATAATTTCAGTATCTTTTCTTGTCTATGGCACAGCTTCTTAGCTGAACAGGAGCATGCCGAATGATTCGAATTGGAACAAACGTGGAACAAATAACGCCTATTGTCAAGAAATATTTCCTATGTTAGGATTTATTTACGATTAACGGGGCTTTTTATATGTTTCATTGCAGGGCAAGCATGCTAATATTTCGCCTATGACCGATGCTCAAATCACCCGCAAATATCCTGATCTGTCCGCCGAGTTGGCTCAGGTGGCGGTGCTTGGCGTGACGTTGAACATGGCGAAGGATATGGAACTCGCCTTGTGTAATCTTGAAGCCGAAGGGGGCGAGGAGCTTGTGCAAAGTCTTGGGTCCCCATCTGAAATCATTGAGGCGCAGGCCACGGCAAGCAAAACCATCGCGGCAATCTTGAATCAGGTTTCAGAACAAGATTTGCAAGCGGGGCTGGATTTGGACCTGCTGTCTGCCGAGGATCACCGCGCGTTCGTGAAGACGATCCGCATGATGGCTCTTGAGCGCGCTCAGTCTCGGACACCAGGCCACGATTTGGAACGCTAAACAATTTCCAACCCTTGAACGTATGCATAACCCTGTCCGTATTTTGTGCGTATGCAACGGCGCAGGATCGGGTGTTTTTGGCGAATTTATTTGATGTAACTCTCAACAATGGTGGATTTCACGTCTGTAATATTAGCAACACGCATGAGAGCCGCGCGACTCACGGCTTGCTCCGGGCAACGGATCAGGGCCGCTAAAATACATGTTTCCCGTTTGGTAAGCTGCAAGGACACATTTTCGATATGTGCCACGTTGCCGCCCACGTCCAAGGTCAGCTTGCCGATGGTGAGCGTTCGCCGCGTTGGCGAGGCGGCCTGAGCGCGTTCGACCCGTGCCAGAATTTCGGGGAAATAGCAGGGTGATTTTATGAAATCTGCGGCGCCAGATTTGAGACTTTGCACCACGTCGATCAGAATATTGTGGCGGCTCAAAATTAAAACAGGCCGCACGCCGCTGTAGCGTTCGACGAATTCCAGCGTGGTGAGTGGAAGCGTTGTCGCCCAATTCATCAACACCACATCGGGACATTCAAAACTCAAAGTATGTGCCGCCAATCGCGCATCGGCAAAAAAGGCGACCTCATAACCTTGGTCTTTGAACGCCTCTGCCAGCTCCAAGCGGTAGGCGCGCGGATAGCCGACGAAGAAAATTCGAGGTTGGGAAAACGGGAAATAGGACATGAGCGCGGGGGTTAAGGACTGTCCGCGCAGTGTATGATTTGAAAGAAAATCCCCGAAAAAGAAGCTGGAGAAGATTCAGGGTTGCCCAAAAAAACAGGTTCGCAAACCCACGAACTTACCCAGATCACTATGAAATCTAGATGAAAAATTATCGGGAATTTCATCTACAGAATCCCTTGCCCTCGCAACCAGCGCAATTGTGCCACGCTGAAATCGCAGGGGTGTTGGATACCCTCGGCAATGGCTTTGTGTTTTTGCTTGCGACTGTTGAACTGTTGCCCCCAATCAAAGGCCGAGGTCTGAATGTTTAGCTCTTTCAGTTTGGCAATGGCATCCACGCTGGCTTTTTGTCCGGCTGTGTAGCGATCATAAAAAACCAAAAGCTTGGCGTTTGCGTGTTCCTTCAATTTGGCGGCTTGGGGATCAGACAGTCTTGCGCCGAACGTGGCAACGACATTTTTGAGCCCGGCTTCGACACACTTGGCAACGTCAAAAGCCCCCTCGACCAAAATCACAGTGTCGGTGTCGATGGACTTATCCAGCAGCAGATTGTCAAAATTGTAAAGCTCCAGCGAGGGATTGAAGCCGCGATAGTAGCGCCACTTGCCTTTTGCTTTTTGATCCGGCGTGGTGGCTCGCCCGATGTGCGAGAGAATTATCCGCTTGCCATTTTGGATGCCGCCGACTTGAAACACCAATCTATCTTTGAGCGCACCGCGCTTGCCTTGGAAATATCCACAGCGCAGATAGCGACAGGTTGCCTCGGAAATCCCGCGCAAAACAAAGGCCGGGTGCGTACCTTGCAGGATCAGCTTCGGCACGAGGTCAATCTCAATCGGCA
>JAESSV010000162.1 GCA_016763895.1 Magnetovibrio sp.
ATCCAGCCCATAATGGCGGACAATTCGCCCGCCAGGGGTTCAAGCTTATCCTCATCAATACGAATACGAGCGAGGTAGGCGATGTTTTTCACGGTGTCCTTGTCTAGGGACATAAGAACGCGTCTCCCATTATTTTGGGGTTAAATTTGAACGCGGAAAGTAACACCCGCGCGCGGACTGTGCAAGAGAGCTAAAACGCCTATTCGGCCTTTGTGAAAAGCGTTTCCCATGCTTTGGGGGTCCAGCTTGCAATCGAGGCTTCTAAAGATTGCTTTAAAGCGTCTTTTACGGATGTGGTTTCAAAAGTTTGAATTTTCGGCGGTAACGCAAAAATAGGCATGGAATGGCCATTAAAGGTCATTTTTCCGGTTTTTGGATCATACAAATAACGGGTGGTGAGAAATTTTTCGATGCCGTCTCCAATGGAACGGACATCCAATCCAATCAAGTGTAGGCCTTTGCGTTCAATCACCGGGCCTTCGGTGAGAAACATATGTGCATAAAATGAAGCCGCGCCCTTTTGGCTGGCACATCGAAAACGGACTTCGTAATCGGCGGCATCAAAACTGGCTCCTTCTACTTTGTTTTTGCTTTCAAACCGAAAGCGATAGCCACAGGCAACGCCATCCGGAGAAGAATATGAGCCTAAAAATTGTTCGTCCAGAGATCCGTCCACCACAGGAATTAACATTTTAGAAAACACAAAGCCCAAGGTTTCCCCGTTTAGGCTGACCGCCAACCAACTGGTGCCTTTGGGTTTCCCAATCACACGCACATGGGTGCCTTCTTTAAGGCCCGCAACACGTTTGAATTTGGTATCGGGGCCTTTGCGAACGTTGACGTCTTTGTTCACCACATACAATCCGCTCATGGGTACGATTTCAACCCCCAAAACCGTAACGGTTTGTTTTTCCAAAGCCAACATGGCCTTGTCTTGTTGGGTGTCGGGGATGTGCATGGGTTCTTGAGCCAGTGCCGGACCCAGTACAGGGACCAATCCAGAAACCAGTGCCGGGAATACAAATAAGCCCGCAAGCCTCAATATGGTCAGCAAAGTTTTCATACCGGGTTCACGTCTTCATTTTCCAAAATCTGATACATAATATAAGCATCCACCAAGCCGTGTTTCACATGACAAAAAGCTTTGGGAAGAGTACCGATGATATCAAAACCGAGCTTCTTCCACAACCCAATTGCCCCTACATTGGTGCTCACAACAAGATTATATTGCATAGCTTTGTACCCCAAAATACGTGCGGCTGCTAGTGAATGCTTGCACAAGCTTGCCCCCAAACCTTGCCCGCGTTGGTCTTTTCTCACCATGTAACCCGCATTGCAAACGTGAGCGCCTAAACCGGGTTGGTTGTCTTTAAGGTAATAAGTCGCCACCACGTCTTCGCCAAGCATCGCCACAAAGGTCACTTTGGGCGCATTCAGCCAGGCTTCTTGAGCCTCTTGTTGGGTCATGTTGGGCGCAAAAGGATAGGTGTCACCGGAACTGACCACATCTTTGAATATCGTCCATATGCCGGGCCAGTCTTTGTGGGTTGCTTCTCGAATTGTGTACATAAGCTAAAATAATTCATTCTTTAGATTGGAGCCGACACAGAGTACCGCTATGTTGGGCAGATGACAATTCTTGACCTCAAAGACGTAAAAAACAGCCTCAACCGCCATCAACGCCTGATGGGCTTGGATTTGGGGTCGAAAACCATCGGCATCGCCTTGTCCGATACCCTATTGTCGGTGGCAAGCCCCGTTGAAACCATCCGCCGCACAAAATTCACCAAAGACGCAAACCGCTTGATTGACCTTGTTGAAGAACACGATGTGGGGGCGCTTATCCTTGGCATGCCTTATAATATGGATGGCACCGAAGGCCCTCGTTGCCAATCCACCCGCGATTTCGCCATAAACTTCAAAAACCTCCGGGATATGCCCATCGGCATCTGGGACGAACGGCTTTCAACATCCGCCGTCGAACGCATGCTGGTCACCGACGTCGACATGACCCGCGCACGGCGCGCCGAAGTCATCGACAAACTGGCGGCCACCTATATTTTACAAGGGGCTTTGGATGCCTTGTCCTATCAGGCTAACAACACATAATTGGTCACCAAAACGTCTTGCACTTTTTTACGAGCCCGGGCTGTTGACCCATTGGACCGGGGGGCCGTAATGGTATTGACGTTAAACGCTCGCCATAAATCACGCGGTTGATGCAAACCAAAATCCCCGCCCCCGGAAAACGCATCGATATTTATAATTAACAGAGTTTTTAGTCTGGCCTAGCACATGCCTTCAAGAGCCAGCACGCCTTTAAGAAGGTGACAAAGAACGCGATTGAGACAAGTGTTTATGAATTAAATGCTGTGCACCTAACTCTGCTTTAGAAGTCAACTTTTTTCGCATAGAGTTTAGGGTGGAAATATTTATAATTTCAATTTCATTGTTTTGCATTTCATTTTTTGCAAGTTCTAAATTTTCTGTAGATAAATAAACACACACACCAATCATAACGGCCGTTTCAACCTCTGAATTTGATTTCTTTCTATTTGCCTCAATCGCGGCTCCTTCAATAGGCTCTATCCTAAGAATTTCTGCATCCAGAAAACTTTGGCTTTTTATTTTTGTGTTAAGCGAGCCATTTTCAAAGGCAACAGCACCAAACACGTCATATAGATCATTTTCAACATTTGTGTTTTTTAAGTCATTGGGGCGATTAAACAAAACCACCCTTAATCCATCCGTAAACACAACAAATGTTGAAAAACGTGTTCCATGAACAATTACACGGTGGGTGTCATAGTGAACATCATTATCATTTTGCCGAATCCAGGAAGGATCGATCTGTGTTTCTAAAACTTTGCGAAACATGTTTTTCAATTCACGCGGCGTTTTAGCCGAAAAATCATTTGAAAATTGAATATAGTTTTGCTCCTCAGTAGAAAACCTATCAATTCTCGTAGCGCCCAAAGAAAGAGAACCATTCTGAGTGGTTTCCGTCTTCTTATCACCTGATGAAGACAAGCTTAAGTCACGCATGTCGGAGTAAATCTTTGCAAGATCCAAATATACCTCATCCCAACGGTTTAACAAAATGTCTTCGATATCAATCACTTTCTGCTTATTTATTAGGGTACTGTTCACATTCTTCAGAAACTTAAACAACTCTTTATAAGCTTCACATTTTTCCTCATGAAACTGGCAATTTTGTAATTTCTTTATAGGCCCTTCGACATCATCAATATGCCGTTTAAACAAATAAGGAACCAACTCACCACCATTAAGACCTACAGAACTGGCTAAAAAACCGGCTTCATACATCAACCATGGGGCATTGATCTTATTTTCTGAGGAAAGGATCGTAATCCCACAGCGTGCCGATTTTAATTTTATATGAATTTGGTCATCAAACGACCCAGCTGAAAGAGATTGAGATGACAGAAAAGTACTTACAAGGGCATCAGCTCCATGCCCATATATAGCCTTCAACAACTTGCACAAGACTTTCGCAACTTCTCCCGTCTTATTTTTTGAAAAAGAGATAAAAATCAATTCTTTGTCTTCAGCAATCTCTTTGTCTTCAGCCATCAGAAACTCTCCAAATAAACTTATTAGTATTTTTTTAAAATAATACACACTTTTTGTGCGACACCTACATTTATATATCCTTCCCTTAAAAGCCAAAAATGATAGACTAACAATATACCCCCTGCAAAGGCCTACACGTTGTCGCTCCTTCTCGCCCCCCTGCCCTTTTCCAACTGGTCCGAATCTCGCAAGATTTCAAAGCGGCGGCGGGCGGCGGGTTGTGCTTGGGATTTGCACCTTGAGAAATCTCGGGATTTTATATGTGAGGCTTTGCCGTCCAAGCGGTCTGGGCGGGGAGTTGTGTTGGGATCTGGCCCTTTGTTTGATGTGCCGCTGAAAGAGCTGGCCGCGTCTTTTGAAACGGTGGTGTTTGTGGATCTGTATCATCCCAAAGCGGCCAAAGTTGCAGCGGCTCAATATGAAAATGTTGAGTTGGTGAGCTGTGATGTGACGGGCATTGCCAAACCGTTACGGGCGGCGGTTCGCACG
>JAESSV010000163.1 GCA_016763895.1 Magnetovibrio sp.
GTGGTGCCCACATTAGCCGCAGCGATGAAGCCAGCTGACGGCAGTGGAGATCTCCCAATACTGCGGGGGGCAGCAATAAAGTCGCCAGCCGCCGGGACGGACTTGGTGGCGTTCGCCGTTGAGGCCTTAACCTCGGTTGTTAAACCGCTTCCTGTCGCTTTGAACGTGGCATTATGGGTGTGCGGAGCCATTTGCGATATGGTTTGTGTGACGAATTCGGTACCGCGCCTTTGACCTAGACGAATAGGCGTTAAGCCGGGACCTTGGCCGAAAGAAACGGCAGATCGTCCGCGCAGGTCTGGGACTGCAAAGCTTGTTCTGCCATCTCCGCCATAGACTGATCCTATATAGGCGAACAGCGCAGTATATTGAGAAATGGCCATCAGTTGCCCATCTGCTGGTGCGTAGCCCCTTGGGCAATACGATCCTGCCGTAAGGCAAATGGTGCCCAAATAAGGGTCCGGCCCGCATGCGGCCTGAGCCGGATTGCTGGACGCGTCAATAATGACCCCAACGCCCGCAACCGCAATTGCGGTCGCCAAGACTTTAAAAGAATTTGTTTTCAACATTTCCTGTACCTCCCCTGTGCGCTGACATTTGATTATGCCAGCTTGGGTTCATTGCAACTTTGTTCAATGAACCCATATGAAATACAAGTATGTAGTGTAAGCATGCGCAACGTCAAGTAGATAATATAGGTAAATTTAATTTTTATTAGATGCAGGGCAATGCAATTTAAGGTTAAGGTTACATTGTAAATTTCACGTTTACATGTTGACAAAATGTGGGCTCTTGCGCTATTTAGAGTTTATAATAAACCCGTAATGGGGGTTATTGTACGTATAAAAATGGTGAGATTGTCGGGTGCTTATGGATAAATACCCGCTAGGCATATCTCGCTAGGCATATCCCGCTAGGCATATATTGTGTACGTAAACTACACAGCACCCGTCAGGCCTAATAAGAAAATGCAGGCCTAAAAAAATGCAGGCCTAAAAAGAAAATGTTCTTAAAGGGGTATCGAAGGTTAAAAGGGCGGTTTGTCCGTGTTTTGCCTCGTAAAACAATATAAACGTGGGGATTTTTCTTTATGGGACTCTTTAAAAAACGCGGCACGTTTGAACGCCATAGCCAAAATACGGCCCAGAAGATGGCCCAGAAGATGGCCCAGAAAACGAGCCGGGATTCGGGCAAAACGTCTGTTTCCAACTCTTCTATTTCTAGTCCTTGCGCGTTCAGTCCGATGGCTTTGGCTTTGGAACCTCGGTTTATGTTTGACGCCGCCGGTGCTGCCACGGGTGCTGAAATCAACCAACAAACCGCCGCAAATAGTTTGGCCAACGCTGCGGACGCTTTTGTTTCCGTTGCCCCCACGGCAGTCCCGGCGGCCCCTCACCAAGTGGTGGTGGTTGACACCACGGTCGCCGATTATCAAACTTTGCTTGCGGGCATGAACCCCAATATCGACATTATTCTTTTGGACCCTGGCACGGGCATTAATGGACTTGCCGCGGCCTTGGCGGGGCAAAGCAATATCGATTCCTTGCATATCATCAGCCACGGCAGCACCGGGTCCATAAGCTTGGGCGGGCAAAGCCTGTCTTCGGATACCCTTGCCGCCAATGCGAATTCGCTAACCATCATCGGTCAAGCCTTGTCGGGAAATGGCGATATTTTGCTCTATGGCTGTAATATTGGACAAGATGGGGCCGGACAAGCTTTCATCGACGGCTTGGCGAGCGCAACAGGCGCGGACATCGCGGCCTCAAACGATTTGACGGGGGCTGCCGCATTGGGCGGGGATTGGGTGCTGGAAGCTCAGGCTGGACAGATTGAAGGAGATCAGGCCTTCACCGATGCGGCTATGATGGCTTATGACGGTGTGCTTGCCGTACCGGCGAATGGTCTGAAGGATGTAACGACTCTAACTGTTCCCGGCAACTTCGTTACCGGCTTTACGTTGACCGAAAATACGCCCAATTTGACGAGGTTCGGAGAAACAATAGGCACCAAAGGCCTCTACTGGACTTCACCCGGTAATGTAGACGTACAGCTCACGGTCGGTGCAGATGGAACCAATTTGGGAACGTTCGACCTCACGGGAATTGGATTTACAAAATTCAATTTTGTGGGTGGTTACTCATTCAATATTACGGGCTTCAAAACGGGTGGAAATGTGACGACCGGTTTTGCGACGATTGCTGGTAACACCTTCTATTCTACGGGGACCTATACCGCCTTCACGGGAATAACCGGGTTTGAAATTGTCATGGTCGCGGGCGGGGCGCAACCTCATGATCAAAATACGTTTGATAGCTTCACCATCGCCAACGCCACAGCCCCGGGTGTTGACCCGGCTATCGCCACGGCCACTTATGATGCGCCGAACGGAAATTTGGTTCTGACCGGGACCAACTTCACCGCCACCGCTGGCGGGATCAACGATGTTATTGCAAATAAACTCACCCTGACCGGTGAAGGTGGGGCGACCTATTTGCTGACCGATACGGCGAACGTGGACATCACCTCGTCTACGGAGGCGACCTTGATCTTAAGCGCGACCGACAGAGCCGCAGTTGATTTGATGATGAACAAGAACGGCACGGCGTCGAACGATGGCACCGCATTCGACGTGAGCGCGGCGGCGGGGTTCATCGCGGCGAGCTCATCTATATCCGACGCTGGGGTCACTTCATTGACGGTCAGCAACGTAGCCAACCCGACGATTACGTCTGCGGCTTACGATTACAATTCGAACACCGTGACGGTGACGGGCACGAATTTTGTGCGCAATGGGTTGAATGGCACCAATGACGTTGATTTGTCCACGTTGACGCTTACGGGCGAAGGCGGGGCGGCTTATACCTTGACCACCGCCTCCGATGTGGAAATCACCGACGGCACGACGTTCTCGTTCACCTTGTCCGGTGCGGATCTCTATAATGTTGAGGCCTTGCTGAATAAAAATGGCACCAGCTCTTCAACGGCGAGCACCACCTTTAATTTGGCCGGGGCCGACAATTGGATGCCCGGTGCGACAACCGCCAACAACATCGCCGATACCACGGCGGGTGTGACCGTTTCCAACTACGCCGTGCCAACCGTAACATCGGCCACTTATGATTATGCCAACGGCCAGCTGGTGGTGACGGGAACCAATTTCGTCAATAAATCAGGTGCCACCAATGATATTGATATTTCCATGTTGGCGTTCACGGGTGAAGGCGGCGCGCAGTACCAACTGACCAGCGCCTCGGATGTGGAAGTAACCTCGGCAACCACATATACGGTGACTTTGGCGGGGTCCGACTTGACTCATGTCGAAGGCTTGTTGAATAAAAATGGCACCATGTCTGCCACGGCGGCGACCACGTTTAGTTTGGCGTCTGCGGATAACTGGATGACCGGATCGGCCCCAGCGGGCAATGTTGCCGATGCAGCCGCGACCATTACGGTTTCCAACTACGCCGTGCCTGTGGTGACATCTGCTGCTTATGATTACAACACCAATGTTTTGACCGTGACGGGCACGAATTTTGTGTCCCAAGCCGGGGCCGCCAACGATATTGATATTTCCACCCTGACGCTGACGGGTGACGGCGGGACCACCTACACCTTGACGTCGACTGCTGATGTAGAGCTTACATCTGCGACCTCGTTTGCTGTGACGTTGTCGGGGGCCGATTTGGTCAATGTGGAAACTATATTGAACAAGAACGGCACGAATTCTGCCACGGCGAACACGCTCTTTAACATTGGAGCGGCTGATAACTGGAACTTCCAGGCTCCGGCGGCGACCAATATTGCAGATGCTGCGGGGAATGGTGTGACGGTTTCCAGCTTCGCCAATCCGGCCATTACCTCGACCGTTTATGACTGGAACAGCGGTGTTTTGGTTTTGACCGGCACCAACTTCGTCGGCAAAACGGGTGCCACTAATGATATTACCGCCAACACCCTGACCCTGAAGGGCGAAGGTGGACTTACCTACACCCTGACCGATACGACCAATGTGGATATTACGTCGGCGACGACCGCCAGCTTGAGCCTATCTGCGACGGATAAGTTGGCGGTTAATGGGCTGTTCAACAAGAATGGCTCTGCTTCGGATGACGGCACGACCTTCAACGTCGCCGCCGCCGACAACTGGATGGCTGGGTCACCCGCCGCCAACGCCATTGCCGATACCACGGCCAGCGTGACTGTATCGAATTATGCCGCCCCAACGGTGACGTCTGCGACGTATGATTACACGTCAAACGTTATGACTGTGACGGGCACCAATTTTGTGTCTATGTCCGGTGCCACCAATGACATCGATATTTCCATGTTGACGATTAGGGGGGGAGGCGGGGCGGCTTATACCATCACCAGCGCCACCAATGTGGACGTCACGTCGTCCACGGCGTTCTCTGTGACCTTGTCTGGGGCAGATTTAACCAATGTAGAAGCCTTGCTCAACAAGGACCTTTTAGCGTCTAACGAGGGGGTCACTTATAACCTTGCCGCCGCTGACAATTGGTTGGTTGGCGGGGCACCAACGACAAATATTTCTGATACCACGGCGTCTGTGACGGTGTCTAACTTTGCCGCACCAACCATCACCAGTTCGACCTATGATGATGCCAATGGACAGTTGGTTATCACCGGCACCAATTTTGTCAAAGCCAACGGGGCCACCAACGATATCATTGCCAACCTGATGACCTTAACGGGCGAAGGCGGAGCCTACACCTTGACCGATACGGCCAATGTTGAAGTGACGTCTGCGACGTCTGCGACTTTGACGTTGTCGGCAACGGACCAAATGAACATCCGTGGTCTGATGAACAAGAACGGCACGGCGTCTTCTGGTGCGACCAATTATAACTTAGCGGGTTCGGACGGCTGGAATGCGGCCAGCCCGGCGAATGAAGCCGATCTGACCGGTAATGCCGTTACGGTCAGCAATGTGGCCACACCCGCGATCACCTCGGCGGTTTACGATTCTGATACGGGTGTTGTCGTCGTCACGGGCACCAATTTTGCGAAGAAAGTCGGCGCAGCTAACGATGTCAATTTATCGACCCTGACCTTTACGGGCGGCACCGGCAACGCGAGCTATGCGGTTGTCACGGCCACGGATGTGGAAATCACCTCGGCGACGTCGTTCAGCTTCACCCTGACGGGGGCTGACAAGACCCAGGTCGACGCCCTGCTGGATCAAATCGGAACCACATCCACTGGTGGTTCCACTTATAACATCGCTGGTGCCGACAACTGGCTGACCAGTGCCGACGCGGCGACCAACATTGCCGACTCCACCAACGCCGTCACCGTTTCGATCAATCCCAAGATCACCTCGGCCACCTACGATGCGGCGACCGGATCGCTGGTCGTGACGGGAACGAACATCCAGGCCAAAGCCGGGGTGACCAACGACATCACCGCCAATACATTGACCCTGACCGGTGAAGGCGGGGCGACTTATACTCTGACCGACACGGCCGATGTGGAACGCACCAGCGCTTCGGCCTTTACATTGGTTTTGAGCGCCACGGATAAAGCCGCCGTCAATCAGGTGATGAATAAGAACGGCACGACCTCGACGGGTGCCACGACCTTCAACATCGCTTCTGCGGATAACTGGAATGCCAATGTGACGGCGGGTGATACGTCTGATGCTACGAACGGCGTGACGGTTTCCAATGTTGCGGTTCCGGCTGTGGCCTCGGCCACCTACAATGCCTCTACCGGGGCCTTGGTTCTGACCGGTACGGGCTTTTTGAAGGCTTCGGGTGCCACCAACGACATCGTTGCGGCTAAGCTGACCCTGACCGGCGAAGGGGGGGCGACTTACACGCTCACCGATACGGCCAATGTGGAAATTACGTCCGGTACAGCGGCGACCTTGACGTTGAGCGCGACCGATAAAACAGCCCTGAACACGATTATGAACAAAGCTGGCACGTCGACCACATCCACCACCACCTATAACGTGAACATGGCCGAAGATTGGGCTGCGGGTGCGGATGCGGCGGTTAATGTGGTTGATGCGACCAGCGGGGTCACGGTGTCTAACGTGGCGGTTCCGACCATCACCTCGACCGCTTACGATGCTTCGACGGGTGTGATTACGGGTACGGGTACGGGGTTTGTGTCTGCGACGGGTGCTGCAAATGATGTGGTTGCCAACAAGTTTACGGTCACGGGCGAAGGCGGGGCGACCTATACCCTGACCGATACGTCTAACGTTGAAATCACGTCCGGTACGGCCTTCTCTATTACGCTGAGCGCCACGGATAAGGCCAGCGTCAATCTGATCATGAATAAGGACGGCACCTCGGCCACGGCGGGCACCACGTATAACGTGGCGGCTGGCGAAGATTGGGCGGCTGGTGCAAACCTAGCGGTTAACGTGGTCGATGGCACTTCGGGGGTGACCGTATCAAATGTTTCTGCACCGGGCATTACGTCTTCGACTTACAATGCCAATAGCGGCGTTTTGGTGGTTACGGGCACGGGCTTCACCAAAGCCAGCGGGGCGAATAACGATGTGAACGCCTCAATGTTCACCTTCACGGGCGAAGGCGGGGTGACCTATAGCTTAACCACGACCCCGGATGTTGAGATGACGTCAAGCACCACGTTCTCCATCACCTTGTCAGCGGCCGATAAGTTGGCCGTGAACGGATTGATGACGAAGAACGGCGCGGGGTCCGATGGCGCAACGACCTATAACATAGCAGCAGCCGAAAATTGGGCGCGCGGTGCGGACGCGGCGGTTAATGTGGTTGATGCTACGGCTACGGTTACGGTTTCCAACTACGCGGTCCCCGCGGTGACCTCGGCCACCTATAATTGGGCCAATGGTCAGTTGGTGATCACCGGCACGAATTTCGTTTCCAAGACGGGAGTGACCAACGATATTGTTGCGAACTTGCTGACGGTGACCGGTGAAGGCGGTGCTAGCTATACCTTGACCGATACGGCCAATGTGGAAATCACTTCGGCGACGGCCGCGACGGTGACGTTGAGCGCGACGGACAAGCTTGCGGTTCATGCCTTGCTGAATCTGGATGGTACCCAGGCCGCCGACGGTGCAACCACTTATAACATGGCTTCTGCCGACAATTGGATGGCCGCCGCCGCCGCCTCAACCAACACCGCCGACGCGGTGGCGACGATTACGAGCTCCAACTACGCCGCACCGACCATCACGTCATCGACTTACGACAGGGCCACCGGAATTTTCACGATCACCGGCACGAATTTCGTCTCAAAGGCGGGTGCTGCTAATGATGTGGATGTTTCTAAGTTCACGTTTACCGGTGAAGGAGCCGTGACACGTGGGTTGATCGATCTCACGAATGTGGAAGTCACCTCGGCGACCACGGCGTCTAAGACTTTAACCGGGGCCGATAAGTTGGCTATGGATGGCCTCTCGACAAAAAATGGCATCACGTCCGACGACGGAACCACCTATAACCTCAACGCCGCCGAGGACTGGTTGGCGGGGAGTGTCGCGGCGACGAATATCGCTGATACGACCATCAGTGTGACCGTTAGCAACTACGCAGCACCGGCCATCACGTCTGCGGCCTTTAATACCGGCACAGGTGTTGCGACGGTGACGGGCACAAACTTCACCTCTAAATCAGGGGCCGCCAACGATATTGACTTGTCCCTGTTGACCTTTACCGGTGAAGGCGGGGCAACGTATACCTTAACCACAGCGATAGATGTTGACGTGACTTCGGCCACACATTTTACGGCGACGTTGACCGGTGCTGATTTGACCGGGGTGAAGGCTTTGCTCAATTCGGCAGGCTTAGCTTCAACGGATGCGACAACCTATAACTTGGCGGCCGCTGATAACTGGTTGGTTGGCGGGGCGACGACGGCAAATATCGCCGATGCAGCGGGTAATGCAATTACGGTGAGCTTTCCAGCGGTTGCCGATACCACCACGAACACTCTAAATGCAGATCAAACAGCTTCTGCGCCACCGCCACCACCA
>JAESSV010000164.1 GCA_016763895.1 Magnetovibrio sp.
TCTCAATCTGTTTAATATCGCCAAACGGGCTTGGCGTGAAATCGATGAACTTCGGCAAGGCCAACAAAGCCATCAAGCTGGTTTTGGCTCTTCTATAGACATTTTCGGCAACGTCTAAGCTGAATTCTTTTTGGGCCACATCGGCTTTGGCTTGAACCATGTCCAATTCGGCCATGCGCCCCGAAGCGACCAGGGCTTTGTTGATATCTAAAATCTGGTGTGCCCGTTCCAATGCTACCCCCGCAATTGCCAACTGTTCCCTCGACAACACCACCTGCCAATACGCATTGACCACCGACGTAATGACTTGGGCGACTGTGTTGCGCATGCTTAAACTGCCCAGCTCGTCATTCAAGCGGGAAATTTCAAGGTTTGCCGTGTTTACGTTTTGATCAAAACCTTTCAACAAAGGCTGTACAATGGTGAGTTCCGGATCACTGGTGAACGTTGGTCTGTTTGATGTCCCAGTGCGATTAAGGGTGCGGGCAAACGAATTGTTCCATTGCAAGGTATAAGACGTGCCGTACTTTGATTTCAAAGTCGCCGTCGGCGATAGTGATGCCGCGTAACCCAACGTATTGACCAATGACGTAACTTCGCTCTGAGAGACACTGGTGGTGCTGTAAGTTTTCTGGCGGGTCTTTGATATTGTACCGCCCGTGGTCAACGACACCTGGGGATCAAATAAACTTTCTTGCAAGGTCACGGCAAAATTTTGGGCTTCGCGGGCGACTTGAGCCGTCTTGATGGTGCGATTGTTGCGCAATGCCAGCCCCACCGCCGCCGCCAAAGTCATTTCAGGCGGGTTTTCAGGAACAGGTTGCTCTTGCGCAAAACCGGCTGAGGCTGTGCTGATACACACTATATATGTAACAATCGCTAACCAGCGCCTTCGGATAGACGGATAGATCCGCTCACATCCCAACAAGACCCGGTCCCCCTAACATTTGGGGCAGGCCACCGGCGGGGTCCATTTCAAGCTGTCTAATTTGGCCAAGCTGTCCAGACCCAATCATGGGTGGCTGTAGGGCTTGACCACCTTCAACGACAATGCTGTCGCCTGATTTTAGGCCCGCCAAAACTTCAACGCCGCCTTCGGTGGACCGGCCTATGATAACGGGAACATTGGTTTGTTTGTGAGTTTTCGGATCAACGATCATAGCGAAATTGCCGCCCGGCCCGGTGTGCACGGCCCCCACCGGCACCACAACGGCTTGGGCATTTTCATATATAATAATGGTCAGGTTAGCCGACATGCCGATGCGCACGCGTTTGCGTTGATCGGGTGTTAAACGCGAAACCGCCACCACCACTTCGAACGCGGCGCCACGCGATGATCTAGATCCACTGGCTTCTGCTGAAATTTGCAAGACCATGCCCCGCAAAAATGTGGCTCCAAAGGCATCGCCCGTGACCCGCACGGCTTGGCCTTCATGGATACGGTTGACGTCAATCTCATTCACTTGGGCACGGATTTTTAAGGTTTGCGTATCTGCGACGGCCATCAAAGCCTGACCTTTGCTGAGGTGGCTGCCGACTTGAATATCGGCGGGTTTTGAATCCTTTCCGCCAGACGCCGCCGTGGGGCGCAACACCAATCCAGACACGGGGGCCTTAACATTTCCATTCGCGACTTGGCGTTGTAAATCTTCAAGCCGCTTGGTCGCGTTGTCCAATTGCAACGCGGCCAGACGAAGATGTTCCCCATTGCCCTTTTTTAAAACGACGTCTAAATCTTGACGCGCCGTTTTCAATTGTAATTTTTGCGCTTTCAATTCATTGACCGTCGCGTTGTATTCGTTACGTGGAATGATGCCGCGTGCCAACAAGGTTTTGCTGTCTTTTTCTTTGCGGATAAGTTCATCCACTTTGATTTTTTCGGACTGCATGGTGGTGTTGGCCCTTAGAACTTCCGATCCGTTGGACCAGTTTTTTAACTCATCGGCTTTCTGCTTGGCCTTAATGACATTCACTTCGGCATCGCGCATTTTCAATTCGACTTCGCCAATATCCAAAACCAGCATCACTTGACCGCGTTCGACCCGTGATCCGAAATTGACGAGGCTTTCTTTGATTGGTCCATTGAACGGGGCGGTGATGGTCATAACCTTGCCCGCCCCTTTGCAAATTTTGGATGCGCGAATTTTGGCTGTTGAGCTGATTTATTCATGCGGCGCGTACACGACCTTATTTTTGATATTTATTCTAGGCCACAAAATCGAAAGACTAATCAGTAAGACCACCATTACACCTTGAAAAGAACGATAATTTTCACCTTATTTCAGGCTATTTTTTTAATATTATCCTATAAAATAAACCCATTATATTTACACCGACACTTACCTAAAGATGTATTGTTTTACATATGTAAATACAACATATGGATTATTTATATTAATATTATTCGTGTTAATAAAATTTATTAATCTATAAATTCAATATGATGAATCTATCTTGAAGGTCTGGAAACTGGGAATTTTTTGCCTATCTGTACGGAAAATTTTGCCCACAAGAATCAAAATAATGATTTGTAATTACCCTTTTTAAGGCACCAACCAACGAGTTGTATAGTTATTGCTTATACATGCATTGACTCTAAGCCGCGTTAATGGCATTAGCTTAGGTGATAACTTCTATAAATTGTAATTTAATTAGGGAGACTATAAATGAAAGCTATATCTTTTCTAAAAATAGCGGCTGTCACAGCCCTCATGCTGGTCGGCATATCCATCTCGGCCCCAGCTCAAGCTGCAGCTAGCTGGAGCAAGCAGGCCAACGGCCCGACCATGTATCAAACGAACTGGCAATATAATAGTACATGGATGACCCCGCCAGCCTCAGTGCCTTCAACGGCAATGATGACTAGCGTTTATTGGACGACAAAGTTCAGCTATTATGCACCTGGCCTTACAGTATACCTTCACGCAGCTAACCAAGGCTATTTCAAGCTTCCATCGCTCAATGGAAACAGCGCAGCATCCGGAATTTATGCAAAACAAGCATTCCGCTATGCTTACATTGCTAAGTCCTCTCCAACGCGCATGATTGCCCCCTCGTATGGGGGTGGACACCAAATTTCCGTCAACTACCAATACTAAAATTTTGACGGGTGAGGACTTTGACCTCACCCGTTTTTTTGTACACAAATAAAACTGGCACTACAATTGCTTGTATTTATGGGATTCAACTTAACTCAGGAGACTTCCATGCAAGTTCAAAGCACCTCATCCCATATGTTGGCATTCAAAACACCCAAAATACATGCAATGCAGGTCAATATAGACGACAGCACCAAAACGGATCAAAAACAGAATGGTTCTACGGCTGTTGGTGCCGACCAATCAACATCCAACGCCATCACAGGCACAACGGGCAGCCGTCTGTCTGCAAAAACAACGGCTGAATTGATTCAAAACACTCAACAAGTCAGCACAGCCGCATCAGAATCCACGCTACCCATAGGAACACAACATCACCTCGACGATATTGCCAACAATCCTGCCTATGCCACAGAACAGGCTAATTTGCGCGTAACATCAGGCGATCTCATTTTCCTAGGCCAGAATCCATTCCCAAAAAATGGTGCGCCAGCCTCAGAATGGATGGCCGCTTTTGAAAAAATAGATGCTCGCATTGCTCAAGTACAAGATGTTACTCAAAATCGAAAAAGCTACTACGAAAGCCTTGTTGCACAGGATACCCCGCCTGCCGAAATCAGTTTAAAGCTCTTTGAATTTGATGCCAATTTACCGGGTAGCTATAATGATGCCATTGGCTTTTCAGATTACAGCACGGCCCAAACAACTTGGTCAGAATACAGCCAATCCGAGCATGACTACCTCAAACAAGCCATCGCAGACGCCAATTCAATCAAATCCACAGGATAGGATCCACCCCTTATGAACATCCGCTTCCTCTCATGTGTCACCGCGACCCTCTTTGGCTTCTGATCAAGCGATAGAAGGAGGTATCTATGCAAATTCAAAATATTTCGGGAACTGTGGCTTTGATTAATGCATAAGCATCACAAGCCACTCGCACTAATGTAGCTGATGATAAAAAATGGCTTCTCAAGTAAGCGCCGCCGTCTCTGGCGCCTCGGACCGCTCAACATCCAACGCCAACCTGCCCAAGAGCCATGATGATACTATGGGATGGTCTGCATCTGGGCGCGCCAACGGGCAGTCGTATTCCGACGACAACCAAGCCCGATTAATTTGCCTCCAAAATGCCATCGCCAAAGCTAACCAAATGAACCCACAGGATAGGACCCTTACCTACTTGATCATCCGCTTCTGCGCACGTCTTGCCGCGGGTTATGATATTGAAACCTTCGTTGATTTTGGCCGATGAACCGACCGGGAATTTAGACAGCACATCGGCCGCGGACATCATGGATCTTTTAGCGCACCTCAGCCGAACCCACTCGGCGGTGGGCATCGGCTATTTCTTGGCTATCAATACTAAAAATAGGATCGGGTGGGGTCTTGGCTCCACCCGCTCTTAAACGGTCATACAAAAAGCCAAATAAGCAAGGCATTGGCTTAGCGGTTCTTACCGCCGATGATTACATCTGGGGCAATATGCTGATTATCCAAGCGAAAACGGTGACCGTGTAGCGTAATTTCAAGGGCGTGGTCCGGCCCTTCACCTACGGCTCGATAGCGACGCTGAAATTCTTCAGGATTAACATCAGACGGCATCCGGCATAGGTCGTCAAAATTCTTCTGTGTTGTGGTACGGCCCTGCCAAACTTCATCACTATGATCGAAAGGCTCTTGCCGCGAAGCCAAAGATGGGGCGAGGGCTGAAAACATGGCAAACAAAGACTGAAAGCTCATGATATTCAAGGTTACGCAGTCCATATTGGGTGGCACTTCGAACCAATCAACAGCAATAATAGCGCCACGATCCACCTTCGCTATCATTTCATGAACCGTAGAACCAAATTGCGTCCCTTTATCAAAAAGGAAAAAGCTAGATGGAAATCGGCCTGGATACGTTGGGGGGCCGGGGTGAAAGTTATAGGCCCCGCAATCCAATCGTTTCAAGACTGAATCTGGTACAATAATATCAGAGCCGAATGACAGAATTCGGGTCTTTTGAAGAGACTGTAGGCACCGTTCCTCTAACTGCTTGCCCGATAAGATACGTGTCACCACTAACTGTGGATTGGTACCGACGAGAACAGCCTCTAGGTCGTGGACCATTAACGGGTCGCAAAGCAGGAGAATTTCTTGGATCATGATTCAAGCGGTACATTAAAGGGCTAGGTTCGAGCTCTGATATGTGCCAATCCCTTGATCAGCAGATCTTCATTGAACGTCTCGCCCATTGATGTGGCACTGGCTCGTGCTTGGGCCATAAATTGCTTAAACTCAGATACCGAGATGTCTTCGCCCGCGATCCCTCCATTTTTTCTCTCCCCCATCATCGTAATTTCAAAGGACCGTAGGGAGTGTTGGGTCAAGTCTTCGGGATAGCCGGGCTTACCATTCTTGTCGGTAAACTGTCCGAATTCACCGACGCTATAACCGGTCATTGCCTCTAACAATTTGCGATCACTCTTGCTCATAAAGTTTAGCTTTTCAAACTGGGACGTGTCGCCGGAA